>JAYELD010000048.1 GCA_034717215.1 Caldisericota bacterium | reverse complement strand
TTTTGGTTTGCTTTTTTTTTTGGAAAAACAGTTATAATTTTTAGAAGGGGAAAATATAAATATTTTAAATAGTAAATTAAAAAAGAAACCATAATCTTATGAAAAAAGAAAAGATAAAAAAGCTTTTGAATGAAACTGAAAATCTAAAATCTTCAACACTTGATGCAATTCCTCATGCAGTGTTTAATCTGCAAAACCGTCGTATTACCTATGCTAATAAAGGTGCCACCAAAGTATTTGGCTGGAAACCAGAAGAACTAATCGGAAAATCAACAAGAATTTTATACCGCTCAGACAAAGACTACAAAAAAATTGGAAATAATTTTTACTCTGTACTTAAAAAAAATCAAAAATACAAGACAGAATTCCCCTGCAGGCGTAAAGACGGCAAAAATATTCTATGCCGTATAAGCGCTGCAATAATAGGTGAAAGACTCAAAAACAAAGAAGTTGTAGCCGTTTACACGGATATAACCGCTCTTAAAAATAAAGAAAAAATTCAATCGGCACTGTATAAAATCTCTAAATCAAGATATTTAGCTAAAAATTTAAAAGAACTGTGCAAAAACATACATAAGGAAATTGCTAACCTTATGCCTGCAGAAAATTTTTACATTGCATTGTATGATAAGGATTCTAAAATGTTTAATTTTGCGTACTGGGTAGATGAAAAGGAGAAAAAACCTGCTCCCGTAAAAGCCCAAAATGGTATCACAGAATATGTTTTTAACAAGGGACAACCATTCATGGCCAATCCAAAACTCATCAAGAAACTGGAAAATAGTAACACAATAAAAATACGTGGTATAATGCCAGTTTCCTGGCTTGGTGTTCCGCTAAAAAATGCAAATGAAACAATAGGAGTATTAGCAATCTCTAGCTACACAAAAGATGTTATATACACTGAGGAGGATAAAAACATTCTTAGCTTTGTCTCTAACCAGATTGCAACAGCAATTAAACAAAAGGAAATGGAAGAAAAACAAAAAACTCTTTTAAAGACAGAGCGTGAACAGCGCCTGCAGGCGGAGACACTTGCAAAAATAACCATTGCCCTTACTTCCAAATCCACTTTAAATGAAGTTTTTGATGAAATACTCAATCAGGCAAATCTCATTATGCCAAGCGATGCATCAAGAATTAATTTGATCAAGAATGATATACTATACACTGCATGCCAGAAAGGTCATGAAAAGTACGGGATAAAAGAATTTATAGCCAATTTAAAAATGCCTCTGGATAAATATAAAATCCCCGGGATAGCTATCAAAGAAAAAAAGATCCTCATTATCCCCGATACAGCAAAAGAACCGGATTGGAAATTTATTAAAGAAACTGCCTGGATAAAATCGTATGCTGTAGTACCCATTATTCTCCACAATAGCGTATTGGGTGTGCTTACAATTATTAGTGAAACTCCCAATAAATTCAGCAAGGAGGATGCAAAAAAACTTCAACCTTTAGCCAATGCAGCAGCTATTGCAATTGAAAAAGCCCGTTTGCTTGAAGATGCACACAAAGAGGTTAAACAAAGAAGAAAAGCAGAGGAAAAATTAATATGGAGTTACGAGGAATTACAAAAAACTTTGATCGATATGGTTAATGCTAGTGTAAAAATCGTTGAGGCAAGAGACCCTTACACTGCAATCCATGAAAAAAGAGTAGCCCAGCTTACTGAGGCAATTGCGAAAGAGATAAAGTTTACAAAATATAAATCTGATTTAATGAGAGTTGTGTCACTGGTTCATGATATCGGGAAAATAATTATTCCTTCAGAGATATTAACCAAACCATCTAAACTAACAAAAATAGAATTTAAAATTATTAAAATGCACCCTCAAGTTGGTTACGGAATACTTAAAGATATTACATTTCCTATTTCTGTTGCAAAAATCGTGCTTCAGCACCATGAAAGAATGGATGGCTCTGGCTACCCTAACGGACTTAAGGGAAATGAAATTATGCTTGAAGCAAGAATACTTGCAGTAGCTGACGTAGTAGAAGCGATGAGCTCCCACAGGCCTTACAGGCCGGCACTTGGCATTGATAAAGCACTGGAAGAAATAGAAAAGAATAAAGGTATTCTTTATGACTCAAAGGTTGTCAATGTCTGTATAAAATTATTTAAAGAAAAAGGGTTTAAGTTTAAAGAGTAAAAACTTGTATATCTCCTATACAGATAATTTTTGGTTTTCAAAGATTTTAAATTCAGCACACATAATCCGTCTTTAATCTTTCATAAAAATAAATTAAAAATTATATTCTGAAATAACAATAAATGTCTACGTTTTAGTTATACCTTACATTTCAAACACTCTAATTATAACCGCCTCAAGTAAAATAAAAATGATGGACATATGAATGATTGCTTAAAGATTTGCAGTACAAGAAAATTACTCCTTTTTCCTTTTACATTATTTTTTGCTATGCTGATTTTAAGATTATGTCTAACCTAAGGGGGTTGGAACATACACATCAAATTCTAAGGAGGGAGAAAGAAATGAACCAAGAATTCAAATCAAAGAACCTTAAAAACATCGGGATTGAAGTTGAGATACCTGAAAGTTATGACTTTCTTGAAACGGAGTCTCTTGATGCAATAACAGAATCCATTAAAAATTACCCGAAAGCATTGAAGATGTTTGAAATGCTTATCACAGATCCGGGAGTCCGGGCAGATTGGGATCTTTCTAATTTTATTACTGTTAAAAAGCTAAAATACAATGACCACGGTGAAGTGCACGCAAAAATTGTATGCGCATCAGCCCTTAAAATGCTGGACCTTTTGCTTGAAAGGGATATCATACCCGATTTCATAAAAGAGGGAGGCGATGATAATGGTGATGACCATTTGATAGTCTTGTCGGCAGCACTTCTTCATAACATTGGAAATCAGATATACAGAAAATCACCCTCTGCACAGCTCTTATCTTGCTATACCTGTACTTGACAGACTTCTTCCTAGGATTTACGATGACCTTGAACATAAAACCGAAATAAGAGGATTCATACTAAACGCTATATACTCTCATAGTGCAGATGTTCCGGATTACACAATTGAAGCACACTTGTTGGTATAGGAGATGGAACGGATATGACAAAGGGAAGAGGAAGAATGGTATATGACCTGGGCAGTCGCAGTATTCATGTTGTTTCTGCTTTATCCATTGAAAGAGTTTTGATATTAAGAGGAGAGGAAAAGCCCATTGAATTGATTGTTGAAATGTCAAATTCATCAGGTATATTTCAGATTCAGAAAATTCTCGGAGAAAAAATCATTGGCGGCCCTCTTGAGGATTACATCTCTTTAAAAGCAAACCTTGTACCGGGAGACACAGATTATGACAAAAGGATTGTTAGAGCAATAACACTAAAAGGCCATAAGTTTGTTGGAAACTAAAAAATAATCTAATCAACTCTTCTTAAAAGTTCACGCTACGTCACACTGGGGCCTGACACCAGTGTGACGTAAAATCAATCTTTATTTTTTCTGCTGCTTATTATTCTAAATCTTGCCAAATAGATCTGATAGAAGATTTCTTGCGTTTCTTATATCCCCGGAAAAATTAAACTGAAGTTTGGCTTTTGGCATAACAATCAAAAGGCTATGAGGATTTTGTTGCTCAAAACCGTCCTCGTCACTGTAACGCCTTCCCTCTTTCAATTGCGTCTTAATCACTGTGCTTGGTTCAATGGTAAATGTTCCCGGTGTTTCTTTTAGAATATCCTCGGGCTCCATATCAAGGTATCTCTTGTAAAATGTTGTCATAGTGCTTGCAGATGCAAGAAACTGTTTAAATCTCCCCCTGCCTTCCTGTTTTGTTTCTTCGACACGTTCTTGAGTCTCTTTTTTATAGATATCCTTTGAAAACTTTGCCACAATAACTCTTCTGTTTGTAATAACAAGATTGCAGCTCTCAGGTTTAAATAGCCCCTTTTTTAACCCTACATGCGGAATAACTCCCAGTACTTTTTCTTCCTCCATATCACTTCCTCCTTTGTTGTTGGAATTTACTTATTTTTAAATTATAATAACAAGAAAGTTATTTACCAACCCAGAACATTTTTTCTAAAATAGTATATAATTTTAGCGAAAGGAGAAGAAATTTAATTGTGTTTCTAAGAAGGATTAAATGAAAAGATTCGCAAAATACCTTATCACATTTCTTGTTATAATTTTGCTTTATACCTTTTGTATTGAGCCAAATATTGTTTTTATAAACAAAAAAGCAATTGAATCCGAAAAAATACCAGTCTCTTTTGATAAAATGAAAATTGTCCAGATCTCTGACCTTCATATAAAAAGATTTGGTTTAAGAGAAAGAGAAGTTCTATTTTTGCTAAAAATAATCAAACCGGATTTATTAATTATAAGTGGAGATTTTTATGAAAAAGAAGAGAATTTAAAATTCGTGAATGAATTCCTTGACAGGCTCGACTATGAAACATATGCAACTCTTGGAAACTGGGATTACTGGGCTGGTGATACAGAGCCACTAATTCGCTCTCTTAAAAATCACCAAATAGATATTTTAATGAATGAAAACAGAGTATTATCCATGGGAAACGATTCTATAAATATTGTTGGAGTCAGTGATCCTTACACAGGACATGATAATATTGATAAAGCAATACTTGAATTAGACACAGATAATTTCACACTCCTTGTAGCACATGCACCAGACATAACCCTTCGTTTAGAGCAAGAAAATTTTGATTTAATAATCTGTGGCCATACTCATAGGGGACAGGTAAACATTCCATTTATAAAACCTTTCTGGATACCAAGCAAAACAGATTTTGTAAAAGGTATGTATGAAACAAAATGGGGGAAACTCTATATAAGCAGGGGAATTGTAACCTCCGGGATTCCTGCCCGCTTCCTGTGTCATCCGGAGATAACCGTATTCACTTTAAGAAGTAAAAAATAGCACTAAGTTATTTATATTGGATTAATAAACAGTTAGCACTTTTCACAGAACAAAAATGTCAGTAAATTTTGATGGCTTTCTCAGTCAATGCACGATAATAGTAACTTCAAAACCAATTATAAGAGAAAAACATTATTCCCTCTTGACAAAAATTACAAAAAAATTATAGTAACTATATATACATGTATATATAGCAAGAGAGGCAATAAAATGAAAAATGCTTACGCAAAAGGAAAAGGGTTTTGGATTGTGTATCTTATTATAGTTTCATTAGATTTTACTGTGCCATTTCTTTTACCTCCTAAAATGGTAGGGGCTTACCTCTTCTGGATAATTCTCACTATCCTCACGATTCTTTATGGCATCTTTTTAATAGGCAAGCAAGTATGAAAACTTCAGCTGTGATTCTTGTTTTTGCTATTTGGTTTGCAATTGGTTGCCTCATTTCATACTATGCAAAGAAAAAAAGAGGAAGGGGTATTGCAGAATATTTTATAGCAAATAGAAAACTGGGCGGTTTTGCCGCTGCAATGACATACAGTGCGACAACATACAGCGCATTTATGATGGTGGGGCTTATAGGTATGGCATACGCAGTAGGTGCCAGTGCAATGGGTTTTGAATTGACATATCTCATAAGCACAGTGCTTCTTCTTGTTTACTTTGCACCAAAATTTTGGGCCATGGGTAAACAATATAATTGTATCACACCAACGGAACTGCTAAGCAAAAGATATAAAAGTAATTTACTTGGAATTATTGTCACAGTTTTTGCTTTGATTATGCTTGTTCCTTACATGTCTGTGCAATTTACGGGAATAGGTTATCTGCTTCAAGGTTTGGCTGGAATACCATATATTGTCGGTATCACAATCGCCCTAATCGTAATCATCACATATACATTCTGGGGAGGCATGAGGTCTGTCGCATGGACAGATGCATTACAGGCCGTTGTCATGATCATAGCCTCCATAGTGCTACTTTTTTATGTAGTACTGTCTGGATTTGGAAATTTTGGAAATTTCTTTGGAACCTTACAAAACAGTCATCCCGAACTGCTTTCTGCAAAAAATATGTCATACCAAAAATTCATTGGCCTTTCAATACCCTGGATGTTCTTTGCATTGACAAACCCACAGGTATCCCAGAGAATGTTTTTGCCAAAGGATAGAAAGAGTTTAAAAAATATGGTAATAGGATTTTCTCTCTTTGGCCTTATATATACATTCATCGTGGTAAATCTCGGTCTTGCAGCAAAATGTATCTTTCCAAACATCTTAAAAACAGACACAGTTACTATGGAGATTTTAAATCGTGTGCCAACTGCTCTTGCTCTCATTGTGTTTATCAGCATTGTTGCCGCTTCCGTATCAACAGTTGACTCCATTATCCTATCGTTAAGCTCTATGTGTACAGTAGATATCTTTGGCAAGATTTCTAAAACTAATAAAGAAAGACAGCTGCCATTCGGTGTATTGATGGTTCCAATAATTGCTATCCTTGCATTCATATTTGCAATAGGAAGATTTGGCGCAATAGTTGAACTTTCCGTGATGTCATCTGCAGGCCTTCTTGCAACTGCACCTGCTTATATTGGCATATTCTGGAAAAGAGCAACAAAAATGGGGGCTATCACAAGCATCCTTGCCGGAGGAACAACTGTCATAATTTTATACTCTACCAAATATTTTCCTCTCGGTATGTGGCCCGGTGTATGGTGTGCTATTATATCCACCTTAACATTTATACTGGTAAGCCTTAGAACGGGCAGATCAAAACAACAATCTAAAAAGGAGGTACTATTAAATGAATGATAAGGAAAGGAGAAAAGCAATATTGAATCTGCTTCAAAATAAAGTATCTGTTATGTCCGGCACAGAGGTCGCCAAAGTAATGGGAGTTACAAGACAGATAATTATAAAAGATATTGCCCTCCTGCGTGCTGCAGGATACAAAATAAATGCAACTCCAAAGGGATATGCAATGCAAAAAGAAAGAGGCGTTAAAACTGTCTTTGCTGTAAAACATACAAAAGAATCCATAGAGAAAGAATTGTCAATAATTGTACAAAACGGGGGAAGAGTTTTAGATGTCATAGTTGAGCACCCGCTTTACGGAGAGATAAGAGGTAATCTAAATATAGAAACAATTGGAGATATCAGGCGTTTCCTTGCCAAAATGGAAACTGCCCATGCAAAACCACTTCTTACTCTGTCTAACGGAATACACCTCCACACAGTAGAAGCAGATTCAAAAGAAAGATTGGAAAAAATTAAAAATGCCTTAAAAGAAAAAGGGTTTCTCGATCTCTAAAAATGATTTTCTCTCTTGACAACCAATTATACCATGATATAATTTAAAAGTTAGGTTCACCTAATAAATAGGAGAGAAAAAATATGGGCGAAAAAATAACTTTAATACATCTAAATCCTGGAGATAAAGCTAAAGTAATAGGTTTTTCAACAGGTCATGAACGATTTAAAAACCAGGGACTAGGACCCTGGCGTAAAAGAAAACACGGAATGGGAATGGGACTTGCACGAAGACTTCAAGAAATGGGCCTTATCCCCGGCAGTGTAATAGAGGTAATAAGGAATATGCCTATAGGACCTATAGAAATATCTGTTATGGGCACGCGCCTTGCAATTGGAAGAAATATTGCTTCACGTATATATGTAGAAAAAATATGAACAGGAAGTTATACACAATTACACTTGCAGGTAATGCAAATGTGGGGAAAAGTGTAATTTTTAATCAATTTACCGGTGGCAATCAAATCATAGGAAACTGGCCCGGCAAAACAGTAGAAAAAGCTGAGGGTCTCATTGAACAGGAAGGAACAAAAATTCATGTTGTTGATCTTCCGGGTATCTATTCCCTCTCAACATATTCTGAAGAAGAAATTGTTTCTCGTGAATTTATTGCAAAAGAAAAACCAGATGCTGTAATAAATGTAGTGGATGCCTCAAGCCTTGAAAGAAATTTATTTTTCACCCTTCAGCTTATTGAACTGGAATCCCCACTTATTGTTGCATTAAACCAGTATGACGCTATGGAAAACAAAGGGTTAAGCATTGATTTTGAAATGCTTTCCAGCCTGCTTGGCGTACCGGTAGTTCCAACTATTGCAGTACGGAACAAAGGACTGAAAGAACTTTTTGAGAAATCAAAAGAAGTCATCAAAAATACAAAGAAGATAAAACCTATTTTATATGGGAAGGAAGTAGAGGAAAAAATCAACATCCTTACCTCAGAAATAGAAAAAGAAATAGATATTTTTTACCCGCCCCGCTTTATAGCAATAAAATTGCTTGAAAATGACATCTCAATAAAAACGATAGTAAAAAATCCTGATATTATTGCACTTGCAGAAAAACTTAAAAAAGAACTTACCAAAATACACGGCGAATCACCAGAAACAGTAATTATTTCCGAGCGGTATACAATGGCATCGCGCATCGCAGAACAAGTAACAAAGAAAAAAGGCAAGACAAAAATAAATATTGGGGATAATATAGATAAAATTGCCTTAAACAAAATAACTGGATACATTTTACTCCTAGGACTCATACTTTTAATCTTCTACGGAGTATTTAAATTTGGAAGCTATTTCTCAGAGTTACTTAGTACCTCTTTGGAATTACTCAAACCAATCTTCATACAACTGCCGCTTCCTCCCATTGTAAATAGGTTGCTCTGGAATGGCCTTATGATAGGAATTATTGCTGGGATAGCCATTGTGCTGCCATATATTGCGCCATTTTACTTAATTCTTGCACTCCTTGAAGATAGTGGATATCTTGCACGCATTGCATTTCTCACGGACAATGTAATGCATAAATTAGGATTACATGGAAAAGCGTTTATGCCACTTATCGAAGGATTTGGATGCACTGTCCCGGCAGTACTTGGAACACGTATTATGGAAAGAGACAGGGACAGATTTATTGCCGCGACCCTTGCCACTCTTGTGCCCTGTTCTGCAAGAACTGTCATCTTGCTAGGACTTGTTGCTGCATTTTTAGGGCCTATCTATGCAATAATAATATACGCCTTGACTTTCATATTAATGTACATTCTGGGAAGATTATTAAACAGATACATAAAAGGTTCCCCGACAGGATTGGTTATGGAAATGCCTCGTTACAAAAAGCCAGTTCCAAAAATTATTCTGAGACAAACCTGGGTAAGACTAAAAGATTTTGTGTACTTTGCATTCCCCATCATCATTGCGGCAAATATAGTAATGGAAGTATTTACTGAACTAAACTGGGTTGTCCCCATCGCAAACTTTTTTAAGCCCGTTATGACAAACTGGTTAGGCCTTCCGCCGCTTGCCGGAATTACATTTCTGTTTGGTGTTTTGCGAAAAGAACTCACACTCATTATGCTATCCGCTCTATACCACACAGCAAATTTTGCAGAAATACTTACCCCGAGGCAGATATTCATATTTGGTTTCGTCACAATGATTTATATCCCCTGTATTGCAACAATTGCTGTCTTTAAAAGAGAATTTGGATGGAAAAGGGCAACGACAGTAGCAATTGGCGAGTTTCTTGGTGCAATTGTTCTCGGTGGCATTTTAAACCAAGTTTTGAGGATATTTATGCCATGAAACTCACCAAAAGCATAGAAGATTACTTAGAAGCAATTTACATACTTTCTCAAAAAGAAAAAGACATAAGAATGAAGGACATAGCGCGGCTTGCCTCAGTAAAACTTCCTTCAGCGACTGAAGCCATTAATAAATTAATCAAAAATGGTTATGTCAAGCATTGCCCATACAGCGATGTTTCATTAACTAAAAAGGGAGAAAAAATTGGGAAAGAAATATGGAACAAACACCAGATTCTTTACAAATTCTTAAAAGAAGTTCTTGGAATTTCGCAGGATAAAGCTTTTAGAGAAGCATGTCTTATAGAGCACTTCATCTCAGACGAAACAAGAGAAAAATTAAAAAAGTTCATCGAAAAAATTCTATCTTAGCTTCAAAAAATCTTTCAATCATTTATTTGTACGCCTTTCCACTTATTTTATATGTTGCTAAAATTATAAAAATAGATTAAAATAAATCATGCCAAATAAAATAGGGGTAATTTCAGATCTGCACGGTTCTTTAGAGGATACAAAAAATGTGCTAGAAATACTTGAAAGCACCACAGATCTTTTGATATGTGCAGGAGATATATTATATCACGGGCCACGAAACCATATCCCGAAAAACTACAACCCGGAGAAAGTTGCAGAACTAATTAATAAATTCCCAAAAAAGATTATTTTTGCAAGAGGAAACTGTGATGCAGAAGTAGACCAGGCACTTATCAAATACCCGATATTGCAAGATATTTCCTTTGTATTCATCGAAAAAGTACATATTGCCATAACACATGGCCACAAAATACCAAACAACAATTTTGATCAATTTGGCAGTAACAATAAAATTAATATACTTGTCACAGGACACACACATATTCCTCTTATAGAAAACTTTTCCTGGGGAATACATTTAAACCCAGGTTCTATTGCACTACCAAAAAACAGATTTAACAAAAGTTATGCTATAATCAATATAGAAAACGGCAAATTCAATGCCGAAATAAAGGAGATGAAATGATTATTACAATAGCAAATCAAAAAGGTGGCGTTGGTAAAACAACAACTTCAATTAACCTCAGTTCGGGGCTTGCAAGGAAAAGATTTAAAACACTTCTTTTGGATTGTGATCCACAATGTAACAGCACCTCTGCATTTTTTTCTTCAGAAGACACACAAAATTCCATATTCTCTCTCTTTTTAAAAAACGATACCGAATCAGAGGCACTTATAAGAGAGACAAAAGTACCTAATTTATTCTCCATACCTTCATCTATTCATCTCGCAAAGGTAGAAAGGAATCTTATGGCAGAAATTGATGCACCCCTGAAACTAAAAAAGAGTCTAAGCAAGTTTGAAAAGAATTTTGATTTTATCATCATTGATACTCCTCCTTCATTGGGACTTCTTACAGTAAACGCATTGATTGCATCGGACAATGTCTTGATTCCTATTACACCATCTCCCTGGTCTATAGAGGGAGTGCAAGATTTCATGGACACGTTCAAAAGCGTAAAAGAAACATTTAACGAAAAACTCAAATTACTAGGGGTGCTAATCACTATGTATGATCCAAGAACTCTCCTTGCCAAAGAATCCCTAGAGCAGATAAAAAATATATTTGGCACACTTATTTTTAATGAAATCATCCACCGTAGCGTTAGGCTTGAAGAAAGCCCAGCTTATAAAGAAGACATTTTTTCGTTTGCACCGTCATCAACGGGAGCAGCGTCGTACAAAAAAATAGTAAAGGAGGTAATTAGTCGTGCCAAAGAATAAAAGAGGATTGCCAAATAATTTCAAGGTTCGCTACACAAGCAACTACATAGAAGAGCTTTCAAATGAAAAAATCCTCTCCAGAGTAATGGATATCGAAACAAATAAAATAAAACCTGACGTCGAACAACCAAGAAAACTTTTTAATAAAGATTCCTTAGAAGAACTTGCCAGCAGTATAAAAGAAAAAGGGGTGCTCGAGCCGATACTTGTATATAAAAACAACGGTCAGTACATTATCATTTCAGGAGAAAGACGATGGAAAGCATCCATTTTAGCGGGGAAGAAAACAGTTCCCGTTATAGAGCTAAAACCTTCCGACAAAAGAGAAATACGAGAAATTCAGATTATAGAAAACCTTCAGCGCGAAGACATTACTCCTATCGAGCGAGCAAAAGTTATTAATGAATATCTTTCTCCGTTCGCAGAAGGAAAAAAAATAAAAACACTACTCATAAATTACAGGATGAGAAGAAATACGCCAAAAAAGTTTGCGCACACAGTGAGCGCACTCTGCAAAATGACCGGAAAAAGCCCAATTACATTTGTGAGATGGCTTTCACTTCTTGAACTTCCGGAAGACCTGCAAAAAAAGGTAGACAGTCCAAACTCGCCTATTACATCACGCCACATTGAACATCTGCTGAAATTGGAAGATTTTCAAACAATGCGAACGATAGCACAACTTATAGAAAAAGAAAGACTCAGCTCAGAAGAAACAAAAAATATAATAACTGGAATTGGGAGGAAAAACAAGAGAGACCCGTTACATATTGTTTTTCAAAGAATAGAAAACTTATCAAAGAAAAAATTAGATAGGTGGGACAAAAAGGAAAAAATAAAGGTTAAAAAAGACCTGATTCAACTAAAAAAATTGATTGAAGAACTTCTGGAAAAGTTAGAAAGATAATTCGTAGCAGTTAATCGTTCTTACCAAGAAGCAGCTTAGAGA
>JAYELD010000047.1 GCA_034717215.1 Caldisericota bacterium | reverse complement strand
CTCCTTCTTTGTTCGTAAAAAAATGAGAATCACTGCTTATCATTTTCGCCTCCTGTCTTCTTTCTTCTCTATTCTATCCCTTTACAAAATATTTCCAAATTTGTTTTGAGAGATTCTGAAACAAGTTCAGAATGACAAAGAAAAAAAGAGAAAACGGGATTCTTCTGTCGCTGCGCTCCATCAGAATGACTCTCCCTGTCACTGCGAGGCAACTTGTTGCCGCGGCAGTCCCATAGTAATATTTCTTTAAATTTTTGTTTTTATAAAACAATTGTTTCGTTGTTAAGGAGGAGATTGCTTCACCTGCTTACGCAGGCTCGCAATGACAGGGAAAAACGGAATGACAAAGAAAAAAGACTAAAAGAGAGATTCTTCACTTCAGACTTGGCGTAATGCATGCCAAGGAAAAGAGCAGAATGACAAAGAAGAACATAAAAGAGAAAGATCAAGAGCATTGCAATGTTTTGTGTGAATCACTCGATAAACAATAAAATGGCAGGTCTTGAAATGACAGTTTTGTTTTAGGAATGATAAAATACAATTAAAATATTATATTAAATTTCCAAAATAATCTTTTTAATCCTATGCATTGGCGGAGGGGAGAGGATTCGAACCTCCGAAGCTCATCACTTGCCGCATTTCAAGTGCGGTACCATCAACCGCTCGGCCACCCCTCCATTGCTGTATTAAATTTCTGGGGTTATTCTATCAGTTCCTGTGTATTTTTGCAATACTTTTGGTATAAGCACGGTGCCGTCTTTTTGTTGATAGTTGTCCAATATGGCTGCCATTGTCCTGCTGATGGCAAGTCCTGAGCCGTTTAAAGTATGCACATATTTTAGTTTGCCTTTCTTTGTGCGGAAGCGAATGTTTGCACGTCTTGCCTGGAAGCTTTCAAAGTTACTGCAAGAAGAGATTTCTACATATTTGTCTTGTGATGGGAAGTAAGCTTCCGGATCAAACTTTATCGCTGCTGCAAATCCAAGGTCCCCGGTACACATTTTCTTTAGTTGATGAGGTATATTTAAAAGCCGTAAGACATCTTCCGCATTATCAATGAGCTTTTCAAGGTAGCTATAAGATTCTTCCGGTTTGACAAACATAACCATTTCCACTTTATTGAATTGATGCACTCTTATAATGCCTCTTGTATCTTTGCCGGCAGCACCTGCTTCTCTTCTAAACGATGCTGCATATGCCACATACTTAATGGGAAGGTCTTCTTCGTTTAGTATTTCATCCCTATGAATATTTGTAAGGGGTACTTCCGCTGTAGGGTTAAGGAATAAATCATCTTTTTCACAATGGTACAGATCATCTTCGAACTTGGGCAATTGTCCTGTACCCGTCATTGAGGTACGGTTTACAAGAAATGGCGGAAAGACCTCTTTGTATCCGTGTTTTTCAACATGTAGGTCAATCATCCAGGAGATAAGAGCTCTTTCAAGCTTTGCTCCCATTCCTTTTAGTGTGTAAAATCTTGTACCTGAAATTTTTACCCCTCTTTGAAAATCGATGATACCTAAATTTTCAGCAGTTTCCCAGTGCGGTTTTGGCTCAAAGTCAAAATCTCTTATTTCTCCCCATCTTTTGATTACTGTGTTTTCTGTTTCATCTTTTCCATACGGGACAGAGTGATGAGGAATGTTAGGGATACGCAGTGATAGATCTGTAAACTGTTTGTTTAAGTCGGTAAGAATTTTATCTTTTTCTTTAATATCGCTTCCCATTTTTCTTACTTTTTCTTTAATTTCTTCTGTGCTTTCTTTTGCTGCAATCTTTTTTCTTATTTCTTCTGAGAGTACTTTTCTGTCATGTCTCAGGGCATCAACCTCTTTTACTAACTTTTTCCTTTTATTATCTACTTTTAGAAACTTATCTATAATAGATACATCTGCTCCTTTTTTCGCGATGCTTTCTTTAACGAAATCTGTTTTTGTTCTTATAACATCCGGGTCTAACATATATCACCTCTCATCAGGGTTTTTTATCTTCTATGATAATATCTTTTTCTTCCGATGCAATAGTAGTTCCTTCTTTATCTTTTAGTACTGCGCGTATCGTGGCATCTCCTTTAATGTTTGCGATAAGCTTAAAGGTATAGGTATTTCCTTCTGTTGGTGGGTTAAGGGTAGCGAGCGGAAAATCGTACATAAAGAACGTTACCTTTAGGTCTGTAAGGTCTTCTACATTACTGACGGTTGCCTTCATTTCTATATAATCACCTATTTCGTATACATCTTTATCACTTGTAAAATCAAATTGTAGATTTTGCCATTTGGGCGGTTCAGTTTCTTCAAACTTTCTTGGATCTATTTCTGTAGGTTCCATACCCTTTATATATGTACGTTGTTCCGTTAATTCTTCCGGGCAGTTTGGAGGTGCAAGTAGCCCTGAATCCTTACATATAAGTACTGTTGTAAAACCCCTGGCCCGTATGTCTTCATGGGGAACTACATTTTCTAAAAAGCTGTAATACAGAGTGTCCTTGTCTGCAGTATCCAAATTTGCCATATATCCTGTATCTTTGTAGACAAGTCTTGTGGTAATCCCTGAATCAGGTTTTGTAAAATTATCTTTTGGAAATTGATTCATTGCTGTTAGCATAAATTCACGCCATATCATTGCTGGAAACCGATTTCCTGCATTAAGTACGTTTGGGAAAGTTATTTCCTGAGAGTCTGGACCAACCACTACGCTAACTGAAATATTGGGTGTGTATCCGTCAAACCATGCGTCAGTCCAGTTATCAGTGCTTCCTGTTTTTGCCGCTGACGGCAATCCCTTAATCTTTGCATTAACCTCTGTAGACATCACGTAGGTAAAGATTTTATTCATAAGATATGCTGTTTCTTGAGATACTGCTCTATATGAAAGATCTTGATGTTCGTATAATATTTGCCCACCGGGAGAAACAATTCTTTCGATAATGTAAGGAGTGTGATAAATGCCAGAATTACCAAGAGTTGCATAGGCGGCAGCCATTTCCAATTGTTTTACCTCAAAGCTTCCAATCGCAACAGATGGATATGGTTTTAATGGAGTAGTAATCCCATATTTCCGTGCAAAGTATACCACTCTGTCCAATCCAACTCTCAGGGATGTTTTTGTTGCGCATATGTTTGATGATTTCGCTAGTGCCTGATTTACTGTCATATCGCCAAAGTATTTATCTTCTCCTATCCATTCGTGTGGTTCCCAATCGTCGACTTTGTACGGAGCTGAAAGAAGTATGGAAGAAGGGGTAATAGAACCAGATGAAATGGCGGCAGTATAGTCAAAAATTTTAAATGATGAACCCGGTTGTTTTAATGCAGTCGACCTGTTAAACTTCGTATTATCATAATCTCTTCCTCCAACCATTGCAAGTATTGCTCCGGTTTTTGTGTCTAAAGCGGTAAGAGCAGCTTGTGGTTGAATAGCATCTTTCGAATTTCTTGTGTCTTTTGGAAAAATGCCATCATCTTCTGCTTTTGTAAGAACTTTATTAATTGCTTTACTTCCGGCAAGCTGTAATTCCGGGCGAATTGTGGTATATATTTTTAATCCGCCTGAGTAGAGCATTGTTTCTCCAAATTTCTTTGCCACTTCTTCTTTTACATAATCAATAACATACCCCATATTATCGTTTACTCTTGTTTCTTCTACATAATGCAATTCAAGTTCTTCTGCTTCTTTTAATTCTTCTTCTGTGATGTAGCCATTTTTTAACATTTTTTGGAGTACAATCTTTTGTGTTTCTTTTGCTGCTTCCAGGTTAATGAATGGATTAATTTCAGAAGGTGCTTTTAGTATTCCTGCAAGCATTGCAGATTCGGCCAGATTTAATTCGATTGCATGTTTGCCAAAATATGTTTCAGCTGCTGATTCAATTCCATTTGCTCTTGCACCGAAATACACTTCATTTAGATACATTTCTAATATTTGATCCTTTGTAAATTTCTTTTCAAGCTCAATTGCAAGCAGAGCTTCTTTAATTTTTCTTTCTGGTGTTTGCTCCATTGTGAGAAACAAACTCCTTGCAAGCTGCTGGGTGATCGTGCTTCCTCCTTCGACTATCATTTTGTATTTAAGGTTTGTCCAGAAAGCCCTTGCTATGCCTTTGTAATCTAACGCGCCATGCTGATAGAATCTTTCGTCTTCTTCAGCGATAACAGCTTTTTTTGCAACATCAGAAATTTTGTTTAGTGGTGTGTAAATCCTATTTTCAAAAGCATAAACATTTGTTATGTGTTCTCCTTCGTAGTCAAAAATTTGAGATGATTGCTCTGGGTTGTACGTTAATCTTGATATGTTAGGTAGATCTTTTGCGCACCTGTTTATGTATGTAACAGCAAAAATGCCTCCGGCAAGTATTATCGCCACAATAAGTAAGAGAATGATTTTAAACGTAGTTCGAATGATAGATTTTTTCTTTTTTTTGCTCATATCTGCTCCTTATCCTATCCTGCCGAGGAACCTCCTCCACCGCCGCCGCCAAAACCACCACCTCCGGAGAATCCGCCACCTCCACCGGAAGAAGATTTTGAAGCGGTAAATACTGTCGCAGAACTATTTAATAATGAATTAAGACCATGTGATATCGAATCAAGGGAAAACCCTTTCATACTATTTGCAATATTGTTACTTGTGCCACCAAACCCTTTTGCCGAAGAGAGTCCTCCTGTATTTGAATAACCATATCCAGCTCTATGATATGGAATATACCAGACTGGTGCAGGGGTATTTGCTCTTGAAAATTCTTTTATCCAATGTTTATCTATATCAAACACAACCGCAAATGGAAGGTATTGTGAGAAAAGGTTCTGTGCTTCTTCTGCCTTTTTATATTTAACGAGGCCTTCAAGATATTTTTTGAAGGCAAGCCATTTCATTCGTTCTTTTGCCCCCTTCATCGATTTTCTTGGCATGGCAGGCGCGAAGAATAGCACAATAATACCTCCAGGAATGAGAGGCCATGCAAGGAATCTTACGCCAAGCGAAGTCCCGATCGCAAAGAGAAAGATTGATCCAAGTATTATCATAAATATGGCTATTCCAATGTATTTTCCTTTTACTTTTGCAGGGCTACCGCCTTCATAAAATTCATTTGATACTAGTTCCCGGTTGATTTTGCTATATATTTTATGGAGATATTTCGAAAATTCATACTTCAAATCAGATAAGTGGATGGAGTTTAGCTCTTCAAATACATATCTCATCAACGTTTGTTCATAGGCATTAAGAGTGGAGGTATCTTTATCTGTACGTTTGTAGATATAATCATTTTTCCTAAAAACCTCATTTACTTCTTCAATTTTTATGTACTCTCTATCTGCAAGGTCTAATATAGTTGCAATTACTTCTTTTAGTGTCGCTCCTTGTTTTAACAATGCACCTACAACGGCAGGTGGAAGATCTGATGGAGGATCCTTTATGTATTCTGCGTATTTAGGCAAAATGATATCTTTTCCTTTTTTGTACCAGGTGAGGAATATCCATAATACAATGATGATGAAAAGTAAAAAACCGAGTAAAGTTTTTAAACCTGCTATTTTTGCTTCTCTTGTAGCAGCTTCTGCTTGCTGTTGTGCTTTATCTCTCGCGCTTCCCGGATAGATAGTAATTCCTGGAGGTTCTTCCACCAGTCCCCTTGGAAATGCGATATAGAACTCTATAAATTCTCCCGGTGCAAGTTCTGAACCTGTCAATGTAATTTCATTTCCATTTACTATGGTTACATTCCCACTACCTATTGGCAATCCTGCTCCCCAGGCTTTTATTTCTTCTTTTAGTGCACCGTCGGGGATATGAACTGTAACAATTGCTTTATCAATTGATACTTCATTCTTTGAGGGTATTGCGATGTAGTTGAACGAGGCATCATCTTCATAAAATGCAACAGTGCCTAATTTGGTAGCTCCTAATATTTGGTATTTTATCACAAAGTGTTTTACTGTGTTTTTTGCCTCGTAGTTTAATTTTATATAAAAGCTGTTATTCTTTGTTCTTACGCTGAATGTTTCTAGTGTTCCGTTGCTGCTCCTTTCGTAAGGGATAAGTGTTCCGTTAACATTCTCAAAGACTTCCACATCTGTGATATTTTGAATCTGATTAAGATCAATCCATCTTTCGAACCAATGGTAGGCTGTCCCGCCATCGTGCGAACCAAAATATATTGACAGGTTTTCAGTAACATTTATTGTGCCATCTTTGCTCAGGGTTATTTCATCGTTCCATTCTTTGTAGTGGTAAGATGCAAAAGCATTTTCCATAGGTATAAGAAATGAGATTATAAATAAAGTAAAGATCAAGATGATGATGTATTTTTTATTTTTTTTCATTTTTCTTGTCCTTAAAAATAAGTAAAAAAGATAATCCAATAAAGCCTTCTAAAAAAAGCAGAAAACGATATCCCGAAGAAAGGTTTTCTTCTTTTGCAATTATATTACTTATAATACCGCAGGTAAACCATACGGCAATGACAATCCAGAGAAACATTTATTCTTTTTTCTTTTCTCCTTTTGCAATTTTGTGTCCACAGTAAGAGCAGAATAGTGAGTCGGCAGGAATTTGTTTATGACAGTTGGGGCATTCAATCGTTTTAGGTGTATCTACAGCAAGTTTGTATCCACATTTAGGACAGAATTTTGAATCTGCCGGAATGATAGCATCACAGTTGGGACATTTAATCATTAGTTGCTCTTTTTCTTTTTCGGTGCTCATTGCTTGTTGCATCATTCCGGGAATGATCATTCCCATTCCCATTCCCATGCCAAGCCCGGCTCCAGCTGCAGCTGTTCCGCCCGGAGTAGGATTTTTTGCTGCTTCTTCAATTGCTTTAGCTGCCTTAAACTGTAGATATTGGTTCATATTTCCAATTGCATTCATTCCGGTCTTTTCATCGATAACTTTTTGGATTTCTTCAGGAACTGTAACGGATGAAACGTAAAAATCAACAAGTTCTATTCCATACTTGTTAAAATCAGTTACAATGCGTGATTTTGCAGCTCCACTCAGTTCATCATATACTCGTGGCAAATCAAAGATAGAAGTGAGAGATTCGCCTAATGTATCTGTAAACCGTGAGAGAATGATAGATCTGTAGAATTCCTGGAGTTGCCCGGTTGTGTATATGTCTTGTGTTCCGACAATTGTATTCGTAAATAGATATGGGTCAATAATTCTTGCACTGAAAATTCCAAATGCGCGAAGTCTCACTGCTCCGAGTTCTTTGTCTCTAAAAAGAATTGGCTGGCTTGTTCCCCATTTTAAGTTGGGAAATACTTTTCTATCAACAAAGATAACTTCGGATTGAAATGGGCTTTTGAAGCCGTATGGCAGAGAAAGAAGCCTTGTAATGACGGGCAAGTTTTGCGTGGAAAGTATATGCCTTCCCGGTCCGAAAACATCCATTGCTTTTCCGTCTCTGAAAAAGATTGCACTTTCTGTTTCTCTTACGATGAGTTGTGCGCCCATTTTTATGTCGGCAGATCCCTGTTCTGGGATTCTGTGTATAATTTCCGTGCCGGTTTTATCAAACCATTGTATAATTTCTAAAAACATATCCACCTCCTTATTTTATACCTGAAAGGATTTCGAGTCTTTCGTTTAAGAAGGTTTTGAAATCCTTGAGGTTGTTTTTCATATTGCTTATAATTTCTTTTACTGTTTTTGTTTCGTTTGCTACAATTTTTTCTGATTCCTCTATAAGGGATAGGAGTGAGGCATCAACTGCATAAAGTTTATCAAGCATTTTTGTATCAGCTTTTATGGAGCCAAAAAATCCCGAGTATCCCTGTGGCGCATATTCTATCTTATCGACAATGAATTGGAAATTTTTAATCAATTCATTTAGTTCCTCCAGTGCATTAAATTCATTGTTCTTCAGTAACGTATTCCCTTTGGATAGCAGTTCATCTTTCGTTTTTCTTAGCCTGTCTGCAAGATATTGACGTAGCAATTTATCTGCAGTTCTTCGTTTTTCTCTGGTAAAATAACCTGCAAATCCCGGAATTTTCTCGATAATCTTTTGATACTGGTTTTCCATTTCATTAATTTTTTTATTTAAATCTTCCATTTTTCTCTCTCCTTATCTTTTTATTATACAATAAGAAGTCTCAGGTTCAAAACTTTATTGGTGCTCTTCAATTTTTTCTTTGATATAATATTTGGCTTTTGCTCGTACTTTTATAATACCTTTTTTATCTCTGATATCCCCAATCGTTTTGACGATTTTGTGCTGAGCGCTTTCAAGCCATGCTCTTACTTGCAGTTCTTCTCCTATAAATGATGGATTTATATATCTTGTGCTCATTTCTACAGTATATGCTATATACTCTTCAAGATACTTTATATTGCCCATTGCATCATCGAGAATCGCAGCAAGAATTCCTCCATGAACGATGCCAGGATATCCTTCATATTCTTTTTCTAGCACAAATTTTGCGAGAGTCATATTTTCAATTCTCTCAAATGTTATATGCAATCCTTTTGGGTTGGTTTTGCTGCACACAAAACAGTAATTTACCTTTTTCATTTTGTAAGCCTTTCTATTGGCGCATATCTTAAATCCAATTTCTTTTTACCTATTTTTATAAAATCAATTATGGCATAAGGTATGTCAGAGTTATCGAGATGTACTTCAAGGACTTTTCCAACTCCCCAGATTCTATGTAGTACTTTTTCCCCTTCTGCAAGTTTTGTTTCTTTATGCTCTTCTTTTGCTTCCGAAACTGTTTCTTTTGGTATTTCCGAAAGAAAACGTGATGCTACTACTGGAGATTGTGTCCCATATCTGTTTCTTCTGTATGCGTAAGTTAAGTACAACTTTTCCTGGGCTCTTGTTATTCCGACGTAGCAAAGTCTTCGTTCTTCTTCTATCGTGTGGTCGAATTCCATTGACCGGTAATGCGGTAAATAACCTTCTTCCATACCTGCCAAAAATACTACAGGAAATTCAAGGCCTTTTGCACTATGTAAGGTCATCAGCATCACACGATTATCACCCTGGGCACTATCGATATCTGTGATGAGTGAAAGATGGGCCAGAAAGGATGGAAGGGAATCATCCTCTGAAATTTCTGAGAATTCTTTTATTACACTGATAAATTCCTTTACGTTTTCTACCTTATTTTCTCCTTCTATCCCTTTTTTTAACAAATATGGAATGTATCCTGTTCTTGATAGAATTTCTTCTACGAGTTGTCTTAAAGATAATTTATTGCTATTTTCTTTCAAGTCTT
This sequence comes from Caldisericota bacterium, assembly GCA_034717215.1. Classification (NCBI taxonomy): domain Bacteria; kingdom Pseudomonadati; phylum Caldisericota; species Caldisericota bacterium. The sequence goes on along the minus strand of JAYELD010000047.1, from coordinate 35,081 downwards.
CCATCAATTGATAAAATTCTCGGAGCTTCTTTGTTATAGGAGATAATTCTTCATTTTCTATTATATAATGTACGGCTTTATATAATGTGCTACCTTGCTTGTTTTTGATTGCTTCTATTTTATTCATTGTTGCTTTGCCAATTTTTCTGTGAGGCACATTAATTATTCTTCGAAGGTTTATATCATCATAAGGATTGTTTAGAACAGCGAGATATGCAATTATATCTTTTATTTCTTCTCTTCCGTAGAACCTTGTACCTCCGATAATCTGGTATGGAATACCTTCTTCTAAAAGGCGCTCTTCAAATAATCTTGATTGGGAATTCATTCGGTACAGTATTGCAAAATCGCTAAACTGTTTTCCTTTATCCCCGTGGAGGTCTTTGATTTTTTTAATGATAAATCTTGCTTCATCTGTCCCGTTTGCCGCTTCGTAAAAACTTACTGCATCTGGCACCTTTTTTTTGGTGTAAAGTTTTTTTTCGCTTCTTTTCCTATTATGTGTGATAAGTTCGTTTGCAACATTTAATATCTCTTGCGGCGAGCGATAATTTCTTTCTAACTTTATTGTTTTTACGTTAGGAAAATTTTCTTGAAATGATAGTAAAAATTCAGTATTTGCGCCTCTGAATGAATAGATACTTTGGTCATCGTCTCCTACTGCTATAATTTTTTTATGTTTTTCTGCAAGAATTTTTAATAGTTCGTATTGCGATCTATTGATATCTTGATATTCATCGACGAGAATGTATTTAAATTTGTCTTTATAATAATATGCAACATCTTTATGATTTTTAAGTAGTTTCACCGTGAGCATAATAAGGTCGTCAAAGTCTAATGCATTGCTTTCTTTGAGAATTTTTTCATATTCTTTATAAATTGATAAAACTATTTTTTCTATGTATTCTTTTGCGTTTTCTCTAAATTCATTACTGTCCATAAGCCTTCTTTTTGCAGTTGAAATGTATTGGCCTATTTTTTTAGCGTTAAAGTATTCCGTGCTTATATCTAATTGTTGCATTGCTTTTTTTATTACACGGGTAGAATCATCTTGATCAAGAATCGTGAAATCCTTGTCATATCCAAGTAGATGAATCTCTTTTCGCAATATTCTTACACACATAGAGTGAAATGTGCCTATCCAAAGACCTTTAATGTGTTCTCCTATGAGACTCTCCACTCTTTCTTTCATTTCATTTGCCGCTTTGTTTGTAAAGGTTACTGCAAGAATGCGTGACGAAGGAACTAAAAGGGATTCTACGAGGTATGCTATCTTGTAGGTGATTACTTTGGTTTTTCCTGAACCTGCCCCTGCAAATATAAGCAACGAGCTGTCGTTGAAGAGAACAGCTTCTCTTTGTTTGCTGTTTAGGTCCTTTAAGAAATTTTTCAAAATTAAATAATTCCCGGGGCCATTGATAGTAAATATTTGCTAATTAAAGGAAATAGTAGAGCCATGTATATTGCAAGCAACACAAAAATTACTATAACCGGGGTTAAGTAGACGCCGATAGATAATCCTGTGTTTATTTCATACGTTTCTTTAATTGCTGTTATATACATATACAGACTCCATATAATAAAAATTAGCTCGATGTATATTGGCAAACTATAACTAAAGAGAGCAAGAGTAGTAAGATTAAGTACTTTATATACAAGCATTGGTATGGCAGCGAAGCTCCATGCAATAAATAACGTAATGCCAGCCCCTTTTTTTACAAAGAACTGAGCAATTAAATCGTAAATTGCAGTTGAAATAAAAGTGGTTAAGTACGGGGTAATGAGCCCAAAAGCAAAAAAGAACATGGAGGAAAAGTATGCGCTAATAAGGTTGTTTAAGTTCTTTGAAAACTCACCAATGTATGGAGCAATTTCACTGTCAGCTATTTGTGGGAGCAGATTAAGATTGTTTTTACCTGCAATGTAGCCAGCAACTATTGAGACTAAACCATAGATAAGGAGAAATATTAATGCGGCATATAATGGTTTTTTCTCTCTTATGCGCTTAAACGCTTCTTTTGGATGCGTTATTGTTAACCAGATTAATTCAAACATTGTATTCATCTATCTACCTCCTATGGTATCATAATATATTCGAGTTTTACAGGTTTAAGATTGTTAAGTAAATTAAGTTCGGGAATATTACTTTTAAAATTTAATAAGGATAAGATACTTTGTTTTTTTTCATGGATAATAATAATTGGCGTTCCCTGAATATTCAAATCTTTTTTAACGATTTCAATTGTATCCTGTAGATTTCCAAGATCATCTACAAGGCCTAATCTTTGGGCCTGTATCCCGGTGTATATTTGTCCCCGGGCTATATTTTTAAGATCATCCAAAGGAATATTTCTTGCTTTTAAAACCGTATCAAGGAATTGGGTGTATGTTTCATCAATAATTTCTTGTAGCATTTTTTGTTCTTCCTCTGTAATATCTCTTGTAGGCGAACCTATATCTTTATATGTGCCACTCTTTATTACAGTTTCTTTCAATCCAATTTTTTCCAGTAATCCTTGATAGTTTGTAAGTCTCATAATTACACCAATGCTTCCTGTTAAAGTTGTTGGCATAGCAATGATTTTATCTCCGGCGCATGCGATGTAATACCCACCAGATGCTGCTTCGCTTCTCATCGATATATATACTTTTTTTCCTGTTTCTTTTTTAAACTGCTGTATATTATTATAGATTTCTTGTGTTGGCTCTACTGCACCTCCGGGACTATCTATTTGGATGATTAATGCCCTGGAAGCATCTGATTTTGCCTTATTAAGCAACTCTTTTATGTTATCTGGTGATATCCCTTGTTGGCCAAGAGTGCTTGTCCCTATTGTTCCTTCAATTTTAATGAGCGAGATATTATCGCCTGTTCGCACAAGATTATGTGAGACAGAAGGAGTAGGAGTATTGCTTTTAAATATTGAAAATAATACTACAAAAATTATTAGTATAAAAACGATAATGCCGAATATTTTATTTTTTTCCATTTTTCCTCCTCTCGATTTATTGTTTCATTTGCGCAATTCCAACTGAAGGTGATTAATATAATCTGGTTTTTTCTGCCTTTTTTGAGGGAAATCCAATAAATTTGATTTTATTTACAGAAAACAGCAGAATATTATTTGTTTTTAGCGGCATCTTTTATCAGAATTTCTGCTTTCGAGAGCAATTGCTCCATTGCTTCGTGCAAATCTCCGTGCAGTGTGCAGCCTGATGCTGCTGCATGTCCGCCTCCATTGAATAAAACTGCAATATCTTGTACATTGATATTTTTTCGCTTGCTTCTCAAACTTACTCTTATTACTTTATTACCGACTTCTTTGAAAAGAATAGCGACATCTGCATCTTTATATTTTCTAACCAGGTTTATAATGCCTTCCGCATCTTCTTCTGATGCGTTTAGAGATTTCATATCGGCATAAGTGACATATGAAAATACTATTTTGTTTCTTAAGCTCATCCGTCCAAGTGCAACGCCAATGAGCTTGAGGTGTGCTAATGTTTCTTCTTCGAAGATCTTTTTTGCCATGGATGAAGGATCTGCACCATATTTAACGAGTTTTGTTGCAGTTAAAAAAGCGTTTATTGTTGTATTGGCATAATGAAATGAGCCTGTATCTGTAAGGAGGCCTACATAAAGAGCATTACTTATATCTGAATTCAGCGGAAGCTGCATGTCCTCTATGAGTTTTAATATAATGCATGTAGTAGAGGGGGCATTCTTGTCCATATAGTTGTAGGTTGCAAAGTAATCATTCGTTTCATGGTGATCAATATTTACTGTTACCTTAAAAGATTTAAAATGATCGCCGAGCTGATCTATTCTTCCTATATCCGATGAATCTAATAGTATGCCAACATCATTATGATTTAAATGGGTCGCATTAATTAAATCGTAGTCCTTAAGGAATGCGTACGCCTTTGGTACTGGCTCAGGCAGAAAATAAGAAACTTTTTTGCCAAGGAGTTTTAATGACATACCAAGACCGAGTATAGAGCCGAATGCATCGCCATCAGCATTTGCATGACTGAATAATGCAAAACTGCTATATTTTTTTAACACATTGCCGATTTCAATTAGTTGGTGGTTTTTCATTATTTTGTTCTTCCTTATTTTGTAGTTCTTCTTTAATCTTATTGAGTATATTGATCACTTCGTCTCCTTTTTGTATTGAGAGGTCAAAATGAAACGAAATAAGTGGGACGTGTCTCATAGATTTTAGTCTATGAGCTATATCCTTTTGTATTCTTTTTGAGGCATGCGAGAGAGTATCTAAAATTTCCTGGCTTCTATCTTCGTTGTTGATTGCAGTGAAATAAATTTTTGCATAATGAAGATCGCTGGAGAGATCGACATATGTGATAGTAATACCTCTCAATCTCGAGTCATCCAATTCAAGTAAATATTTTGAAACTTCTCTTTTTATTGCCGATTCTATTCGGGCTTGTCTTAGTTTGCTCATACACTAAAAGTGTATGCTATTTCCAAAAATAAGCAAGAGACCAAGAGTAATGAGTAGTAGTCCAGATATAATTTCAATGGTATGAAAATATTTTTTGATTCTTTTAAATAAGAAAAAGAACTTATTAATAGCAATTGCTGTGAGAATAAAGGGAATACCCAGTCCGAGTGAATAGAACGAGAGCAGGATAATTCCTTTGCTCATAGTGGTGTATGTGCTTGTTTCTGCAAGTATTGCCCCCAGGATAGGACCAACACATGGTGTCCAGCCAAATGCAAAGGCGAATCCCATTAGATATGCTCCTATCAGGGAAGTTTTTTTGCTTTTTATTTGCATTTTTTTCTCGTAATTTAAGAATTTTAACTTGAGGATGCCAATAATGTGCAAGCCGAATAAGATGATGATACTACCCGCAATAATGCGAAACGTCCTCATATTTGTTGCTAACAGTTTACCAAGAGTAGTGGCAGATGCGCCAAGAGCAATGAAAACTGTTGAAAAACCCAAAACAAATAAAATTGCACTGATTGTAATTCTTTTTGTTGATGCAGTTCCGGATTGTATTTCCTGCAGCGATACTCCTGATATGTAAGAAACATATGCAGGGATAAGCGGCAGGACACATGGTGAAACAAAAGATAAAATCCCAGCAAACAGTGCTATCGCGATAGAAACATTAGTCATATACTACCTCCAATTTTTTCATTATTGTATAGGTTAATACTTTACTTTTTAAATAATATTATAGAGAATATATTAAAAAAATCAATGGAAACAGATGTTTAGCCTCTATTTATTTTAGGATGTATCAAAAAAATTAATATAATAAATTATATTAATGAAACCTTTTTGCCGAGTAAAGGATATAATTTATAGGAGTGGAAGATGGAAGATAAGTTAAAAATGCTTGTTCTACAAATTAAGAGTGGAGATAAAGATGCTTTTACGGAGTTTTATCGATTAACCGTTAGATATGTTTATAGTGTTGTTTATGCTTATCTTTTGTCAAACGAAGATACCGAGGATGTTGTTCAAAATACATATCTTAAGCTTTATGTAGTTAGAAAAAGAATAAATCCCGAGGAATCCATTCTGGCATATATGAAAAGAATTGCAATAAATTATGCTTTTAAGCAGATGAGACAGAAGAGACAGAAGAGAAAAGTGGCAATAAAAGAAACTTCTTTTTCAAAGGATGAGGGAACTAAAGAGTTGGTACAAGAAGCGCTTAAAAAACTAGACGAGAAAGATCGTATTGTTCTAGTGCTTCATTATTTAGGCAACACACCTGTTAAAGAAATTAGTGTGCTTGTCAACGAAAAAGAGGGAAGTGTTAAGTCAAGGCTTTTTAGAGCGAGGAAAAAATTAAAGGAGGTGATTATCAGTGAAGAAATCTGATGATAAATTAAAAGATATATTGAACGATTTTAAAAACGGACTCAAATTAAATGGAAACATGGAGGGGAGGTTGTTAGGAATGATTGAAAAGAAGGAACGATCGATTCATCACAGGAAATTTTTATTAGGGCTTGTTAGCGTAGCTATTGCAGCTTTTCTTGTGGTTAGTTCGGTTGCACCTGTTTTTGGTAAGAGCGGTACACTCCCGCAGGTTATTGCGGGGCTTAGTTTAGAGCGGTCGGCAAATTCTTTCAAAGGTTCTCTTAGCACTGAGGGTCGGATAATTGAGGAGTTAGAGAATCAAGATCTTTCCCCTGTTGACAGCATCATTATTGTTGCGTTGCTTAAAGAATCTGAAGTGTCAGTCAACGAAATTATTGAGATGAGAAATGAAAAAATAGGGTGGGGGAAAATTTTGTCTGAGCTTAACATTTCTGTAAATAATATAAAAAATACAATGGAACAAGCTCAAGATGTTACCAGCGAAGAGGAGGGTAATGGCGAAGGAGAAGAAAACAGGAAAGAGAAGAAGAGAGAGAATCAAAATCAGTTAAAATTTGTTGTTATAAAAGGAATTTTAAATGCAATAGATGGAAATACAATTACTGTGAATGAGACAAAAATTTTACTGACAGAAGAAACCATTATTAAATGCAAAGGAAAATCTGTTAACGTAGAGGATCTCTCGATTAGGAATGAGGTGCTGGTAAAGGCATCAAAAATGGAGGATGTTTTTGAAGCTAAGTCAATTCTTGTTTTTACTAACTTGAAGGAAAGTAAGGGAACAGAACAAGAAACAAAAGAGTTTGAATTAAGGAGCGATATTGTTTCTTTTGATGGCAATATTTTAACAATAAGTGATTTTGAAGGTGGAATTTTTGTAGACGAAAATACAAAGATCCAGAAAAAAGGAGAAGGGAGAACGGATCCTTCAGTATTAGTTGTTGGCGATACTGTGCAAATACACATACGAAAGAGCAATGATAAATATTATGTAACTTCAATTGTTATTCTTGCAAAACCGGAAAACGGTAATAATGAAGAAGAAAATAATGAAGCAAACAACACTGAGAAATCAAATGCCAAGAAGGAAAGATTTAAAGGAGAAGTAAGCGTTATTAATCCGGAGGATGGCACACTCAGTATTGTTGATTGTGATATACTTTTTAAAGTTTCCGAAGATACGCTTATTATTTCAAATGGGAGAGCAGAACTTAGCGATATAAATGAAGGTGACAGTGTTGAAATTATTGGAACAAAACAAGAAGAAGGCGAACCTGTAAGTGTAGAAAAAATTACTGCAACCAAGAAAAATAAACAGCAAGAGAATAATCACAATGAAAGCAACGGAAACAGTAAAGATAAAGGCAAACCGTAATAAAATATTAGAATAAACAAAAAATAATCCCTGGCATTAAGCCAGGGATTATTTTTTCCAGGGAGTTAGCCCCAAGATATAGGTTTTGCTTATGAGATATTGTTATTTGTTACATTCTCGTTATTAAAAGAGAAACTGCTTTATTATGCTCACAGCGATACAATCATAGAAAAAAATTGCCTTCCCTTTTTCAGTTGTTTGTGAAAGATGAAGAAAAACAAATTGGTAATGGATGTGCGTATTAAGAAAAGCTTAAAAAAATACTTTTACTTAACTTAATGTTATATAGATTTGAGTATTTTTTCTATTAGAATGCCTTCCAATATACCATAACTCAGTGTTAGTACAACAGTTACTGTAATGAAAGGCCATCCAAGAAAGCTTGCAGCATAAGGAATCCAGGGAGTTTTTATTGCAAATGTACCTATCATAGCACCAACTACTGCGAGACGTGCTCCCTTTTTTAAAAATGTATTAAACAGGGGAAAGAGTACCCAGAGTGGGCCGACAATAAAAGTGCCCAAAATTGCACCCAGCACAACCCCCTTGAATCCCGTCTCTTTTCCCATATAACGCTGTATTGTCTTTGGTGAGAGAAATACTGCAATGAAGGAAGAAAAAAACATTACACAAATAAAAATAGGAATCATTTTAATCAGGAGAAGTATTCCTTCTTTAAAAGCAATAAAAGTCTTCTGGGGAAATAGAAAGAGCAATACAATATAGGTTATTGTAACCAAAACTTCAAATAAGTATTTTTTTAGTATTTTCATAACGCACTTCCCGTAAGAATTAATCCTGTTAATATTCCAATAATAAGTGCGCCAAGAAATGCAAGTGTATTTCTTGCGAAGGTGAAACGTTTTCCAAATATGGAGATTTCAAATGGTATTGTTACGAATCCCACCATTACCCAGGAATTCAAGAATACAGCAGTAACAGCAATTGTCGTACCCTTTTTAAGTAGTACTGCACCAAGAGGATATGAAGATGAAACAGGGCCTGCAATAATTGTTCCGAAAAGAGCAGAAAGCAGAATTGAAAAAAAACCTTTGCCTCTCCCGATGGCAGCAGCAACTATATTTTTTGGTACAAATACATCAAACAAACTGATAAGAAGGAAAATGGCAGTAATAAGGGGAAGCCGCTTTAATAATTGCAGCCACCCCTTCTTGAAAGCCTTTTTCGTGCTACTTTTACTTTTGTTGACAGCGTATATATAGCTTGCAATAACGATAATACTATAAATTATGGTGCCCAAAATGTTCATTTATTTTAGTTTTTCTTCGACTCCTTTTAGAGTAGATTTTAATTCGGCTAATTGTTCTCTTAAAGCTGCAACTTCCTTTTTTAGTTGTTCTACTTTATCATTTTCTTCTTTTTTATGCTCACAAGGTTCTACTGCTTTAGCAGCTCCATAACTTACTTTACCGTGCAGATATTCTTCCAGTACATCTTTTACTCTTCCATGAGCACCTGTAACTGGTTTAATTTCATAACCTTCAAAATACTGCTGCGCTTTAGATCCCATACCACCCGTAATAATTACATTAATTCCTTGTTCTTTCATAAACGCAGGTAAGTCTCCGGGATTGTGCTCATTTACCATTGGATTGCGTATAGATCTTACATTTTCTACTACATTCCCGTCGACATCAACGATAACATAGTAAGGACAGTGTCCAAAGTGATAACTGAGCACACTCTCTAAATCATTTGATTCATCTGCAGTAAAACAAATTTTCATTGTAATACCTCCTTAAATAAAATTAAGATGACTTTTTTACTCATTTACAACCTTCGCTATTTTTTTAATTAGGTTTTCTATTACTTTTACATTTTTGCGTGTTTCAACCATCCATTCTTTCAAATATTGGATACCCTCATCTGTTATAGAATAGACTCTTTTTGATGGTCCGGCTACTTCTACATCCCACTTTGATGTAACAAACCCTTCTATTTCCATACCATGCAGTAACCTGTAAACAATACTGTATGGTACAAAAGAAGGATTTATTCCAATATCTTTCAGCTTGTCTACAAGTATATATCCGTAGGTTGGCTTATCTATCAATAAAAATAGGAGTCCGGCCAATAAAATATTGCCTGATTTAAGCCCTAAGTTTGTGCATTTTTTCCTATGTTTCACTCTTTGCCTTTTCCTTCAATTATTTTTGATTAAATTGATTTTAGTACATATATACTTTTTGTCAATAGATAAAAAATAATTATACAGACAATGCTTTATTCTTGTTATTTTGTAATTACTTAAATTTTATTTCAGTTTCTACAATTTCCTGGGTAGCATCTTTTTGAATTAAAGTGCATTGAGTGAAATTATCAGGGAATACAACTTTATTTAAGTTAAGATGATAGAGAGCGATTAGATCGTTGAACTCATTTTTTACTTTTATATACGCAGATTTGTTTTTGAGATTGTTGTTGCTTGAAATAATCTCTTCAAAGATTTCTTCTTCCGTAGAGATTATAAACAGGTTTGGAAGGTCCAAAGTATAGATACTGGCATGATTATCTTTATATTCGCGGAGTGTGTAATTACCTAATTTTTTTTCTATAATTTGGGCCTTAGGAAGATGTATTTTTATTTCATTTTCATATTTTTTATTTTCAAGACTATTCGATGAAAGAATGAAAGAAAATCCATCATTGTTATGAAGAATAAATTCCGCTGATTTATCTGAGAAGAAAAAAGAATACTGTTCAATTAAGATTCCATTTTTTTCTGCCAGAATGGTAGACAGCCTGCTTTCGATAAGTTTTTCCTTGATGTTTACGGCCTCTGGTAGTGCAACTTCTATCAATGCGTTTTCAAAGCTATAAATTGGCACCGAAAGCTTTTTTGTGGTGTTGTCAGCGATTGAGCGGATGTTTATTGTTCCGTTTTCTATTGTAAAACTTAGTGGGTAATTAAAACTATAGAAAGGTATACTTAGAATGTCCTCAACGAAAAGACATTTCGGCTCTGTGGCAAAAGTGGTACAGTTACTGTCTTCATCCCATAATTTCTTAAATAATGGATTATCTGACAATAACTTTTCCTTTTGAGTTATGCTATCGAACATGTAGTTCAGTGCATCAGAATTTTGAGCAATAAATAAATTGTTTTTCCATCCTGAAATGAAATATTTTTTGTTTGCTTTATTTGCTTGTAGAATAGGGAAACCTCTTTTCCATGTCCGGTTTATTTCAAATGCTTCTTTGTATTTTAGTATTATGGCTATTTTGTCTAGTTCCCACCTTACGCTGTTTTCTATTTTGGATATAACAAGCTGAGAATCATCATCAAAGATCATTAAATAACTGTTGCTAAAATTACTTATATCAGAAGTGAAAATAGGGGCATTGTAGCATTCTTTTGCAAGTTGTTCGGATTCTTGATTAAATTCAAGCAAAAAAGGTACATCCGGAATGTATTGATAGGAGAACTTTGTTTGGCTTTCTGTATATTTTATTAAGATATTATTTGCTACATATACAAAGCCAAGCACTAACATTACTACAAGTATCCAGATGATAATTTTTTTCATTTTAATCTTTTTGAGTGTTTTTTATAAGTTTCTTTGCTATATCCATGAAGATGCGTTTAGTTTCTGTTTCTTCACTCAATGCAACAGTTGGCATACCGTTATCTCCACTTTCTCTTATTCTTGTGTCTAATGGAATTTTGTCGAGAAGTGGCACTTCGTTTTCTAAGCTCATCCTCTCACCACCGCCGTGTCCGAATATTGCAGTTTTTTCACCGCATTTCGGGCAAATAAAGTAAGACATATTTTCTATAACGCCTAATACAAGTATGTTCATTTTCTTAAACATTTTCAATGCTTTTGATGCGTCAGCAATTGAAACATCTTGAGGTGTGGTGATTATTATGCCGTATTTAAGTTGTAAACTTTGTGCAACGGTAAGTGCAGCATCTCCTGTTCCAGGCGGGAGGTCTATAAGGAGATAGTCTAGTTCTCCCCATTCTACATCATTGTATAGTTGCTCTATGGCTTTTGTTACAAGAGGGCCTCTCCATATGACGGGTGTAGAGCTTTCAACCAAGAAGCCGATGGATATTACTTTAACTCCGTATCTCTCAAGTGGAATAATTCTTTTGTTTTCGTTAACAAAAGGTTTTTCATGGATGCCAAACATAATAGGTAGGTTTGGACCGTGTATATCTGCATCAAGCACGCCAACTTTTTTGCCTAATTTTGCAAGCGCTATAGCAATATTTGTGCTTACAGTTGATTTACCAACGCCACCTTTACCTGATGCTATGGCAATAATGTCTTTTATTTTTTGTTCTACTTTAAATGAAACAGTTAATCCTACCTTTTTTGCACCTATATCCTTCAATCTTTTTGTAATCGTATTTTTAAGTGTATTAACATCTCCAGCAGGAATTTCAGGAATTACAATGGAGATCAGGACTTCATCTCCACGAATATCTATTTTTTGCAGTGTCCCGAAGCTAAGAAGTAATTTTTTTAATCCGGGAATGAATGTTGTTTTTAATACATTGATAACTTGAGTTTGTTGTAATGGCATCTTTATCTTTTACCCTCCATTAAAATTTTTAGTGTGATACTTTTAAATAACTTATCAACTTTTGATTTTGTTTTTTCCCATGGGAGTAGAGCAAGGCAGTCCGTTGTTATACATGGTATGTCTTTTCTTTTCCCATAATTGCACTTTATCTCTACTGTTTCTCTTCCAACAGCTTGTATTATTTCGTACAGAGAAATATCTGCTGGATCGCGTGTGAGGATATATCCTCCACTTCTCCCCCTCACACTGTCCAATAAGCCATTACTGCGAAGCATTGAACATATTCTCAGAATATATGAAAAAGAGATATTATTTTCTTTTGAAATTTCCCTGATTGTTGCCCTTTTATTCTTTTTTTCTGCAAGATAAATTAGTGCTTTTAGCGCATATCCTTCGAGTGTTGTGACCAACATTACCTAATAACCCTCCTATTTATATATTACAGCTTTGGTCATATTTTAGCAATTTTTTATCGTGAGTCAATTTTTTTCGCCGCAGATTATGATTCGTTTTGAATCTTCTGAAAATTTTTTATCTGTATAATCTCCAAAAACTTTGATATTTTTAAACCCAATAATTCGGTACAAATTGATCATCTCTGCTGCGGAATATATGCGGATGTTTCGCAGATATTCTTTTCTTAAATCCTTTCCGATAACGAAACGGTGAGTCGTGACAATTGAGGTAAGAGGGAGATAATGTCTTCTTTCTAAGATGAAAATATCTTCTTTTTCTTTGAAAGTTTCGTGGACAAAATGTTTTAGAATGTAATCTCTATTTTCAATGTCAACGATGACTTTGCCGTCTTTCTTTAATGAATTATAGAACCTCTTCAAAATGTTAAAGTTTGTGCCGTCGTCAAAATATCCAAATGAAGACCACAGGCTCAATATTCCATCAAATTTATGGCGCAGGAAGAGTTTTCTTATGTCCTGCTGTACAAATTGAACATTTTTGAGGCCTCTTTTTTTTGCTTCAGCTGTTGCTAATTTTATATATAGAGGAGAGCTATCTATCCCTAATACTTTAAAACCCTTTTCTTCCAGTAAAAGTGCGTGTCTACCAATGCCGCAGCCAGCGTCGAGCAGATAGTTTCCTGTATTGAAAAATTTTGTGACAAAATTTACCTGTTTTTTTGTTATTTCTTCTTTTTGAGTTTGAAGAAAATAACGAAGATAAAATTCATCAAAATAATCTTTTGTCCAGTCCATTAGTTGTCATGGAGAGCTTTAGCAATTTCTGCTGCAACTCTTGCATTGTTTTTTACAAGTTCAAAATTAGCATCAAGAGCTTCTCCCTTGCTAAGCTCAACTATGCGAGATAGAAGAAATGGTGTTACTTTTTTCCCTTTTATTCCCTTTTTCTGTGATTCTGAAACAGCGATGTCAATCCACTGGTCAACTTTTGCTTTAGGGATCTCATATTCCTGTGGTATTGGATTGGCAACAAGAATTGACGAAAAAATACCTAATGAAATTTTAGTATTATAAACATTTGCAATTTCTTTGGCTGAATTTACTTGTGGTATGGTTAATTCTGATTTTCTTGTATAAAATGCAGGAAATTCGTTAGTTTTAAATCCCATAACGAGTACGCCCTTGGTTTCAAGGTATTCCAGGGTTTTTGCAAGGTCGAGTATTGATTTTGCTCCCGCAGAAACAACAATAATATTTCTTGCTGCAAGTTCGTCCAGATCCCGTGAAATATCAAAGGAATGTTCTGCATTCCTATGAACTCCACCAATACCACCAGTTGCGAAAACTCTGATTCCGACGAGCTCTGCAATATAGGATGTAGCAGAAACAGTTGTAGCTCCATCCCTTTTTTCTGCTATGCAAAATGGAATTTCGCGGGTAGAAAGTTTTAGTACGTTTTCAGCGTGCCCAAGGTGATGAATTTCTTCTTGGGTCATACCAATGATAATTTTTCCGTTGATAATACCGATAGTTGCTGGTATTGCGCCAATTTTTTGCACTTCTTCTTCAACTGCAAGGGCAATTTGGATGTTTTTGGGATATGGCATTCCCTGGGCAATGATCGTCGACTCAAGTGCAACAATTGGTTTCCCCGTATTTATTGCGTCTAAAATCTCCTTATTTATTTTCATTTTATGTTGTTTTTCGAAAGAGTATAAAGCGATTCAAGGCCAATTTGAATTGCAACCTCCTCTCCCTTTTTATAAACTTCTTCTGCGCCTTCCGGTTTTATTTTATTTAATGCAACATTACCATCAAGGGCAAATATTGCTCCGGCTTTTACATTTCTATACTGTGAAACAATAAATACGCAACCACTTTCCATTTCAATTGCTTTCACGCCAGATTTTACAAAGCAATCCATTTCTTCTCTTGAGTATGGGATGTAAAATGCGTCTTCGGCGATTACTACGCCATATTCTATGTTTTCTTTTATTCTCTTTCCTGTTGCGATCATTACTTGGAGGACGTCAAAGTTAGGAACTGCTGGAAAACTTGATCGAAGATACATCGGAGACGTACCATCGTCTCTAATGCTTCCTGTTGCAATGACTACATCTCCGACATCTAAATTTGGATTGATACCACCAGCAGAGCCAACTCTTATAAAAACTTTTCCTCCGAGGTTGGCAAGCTCTTCTAACACGATAGCGGTAGAAGGTGCTCCCATCCCTGTTGTTGCAACGGTAATCCTCTCCCCTTTATAAACACCGGTGTGTACTAAAAGCCCTCTATTTTCACTTACAAGGATAGGATTTTCGAGAAGGCTGGATATTTTATTTGCCCTTTGCGGATTACCAACCAGTATGATATATTCACTTATATCTCTTTTTTCGCATTTTAGATGAAATTCAGCCATTATTTGCCTCCTAGTAATTGTTTATTTTTTAATTATAAATTGTTTAACAAAACTTACAAGCAAAGGTTGGATGTATATTTGATATTTTTTGGTGTGAAAATATATTAACCTTAATGTATTTTTAGACTAGCAAGTTACTCTGTATGAACGATGTTAGCAAATTAGAATTTTATTTGATAATCCAAGGCATGAATCTTTATATTAAACGAGAAAATGGATAAAATGGAATTACTGGTGCTGGTTGGGCGTGTTTCATTAAGTAGAGCATGTTTATTGTGATTATTCAATTTTTACTTCTGTTTTCTCGAGTTCTTTTAGCGCTTTTGTGAGTTTTCTTTTTGCTTTTGCTTCAATTTGTCGTATTCTTTCTCGTGTTACTCCAAAAATTGTACCTACTTCTTCTAGTGTGTGCGGGTACTCTTTGTCAAGCCCTGCACGGAGTTTGAGTATTTCTCTTTCTCTTTCAGTGAGCTTTTCCATCACTTTAGTCAGTTGGTTGTTATAGTATTTGTTAAAGGTCTCACCTTCAGGTGTAAGATTGCGATTATCTGAGATAAAATTTTCTAATCTACTTTCTTCTTCATCTCCTACTGGCATTTCCAGGGACAGCGGTTGTTGTGCAAGGCGCAGGTATTTGTTGATTTTCTTTTCGGGTATTTCTGTTCTTTCTGAAATTTCTTTGTATGAAGGCTCGCGCCCTAGTTCTTGCATTAATTCTTTTGAGGCTCTTTCAATTCTATTTATACTTTCTACCATATGTACCGGTACCCGGATTAATCTTGATTGATCTGCTAAGGCTCTTGTAATTGCCTGTCTTATCCACCAGGTAGCATATGTGGAGAACCTATAACCTTTGCTGTAATCAAACTTCTCTACAGCACGAATCAGTCCTAAGTTTCCTTCTTGTACCAGGTCAAGAAACGACAATCCATGTCCTGTGTATCTTTTTGCAATACTTACTACAAGTCGTAAGTTTGCCTCGGTAAGTTCCTTTTTTGCTTGTATGTCTCCTTCAATTACGCGTTTTCCCAATTCTTGTTCTTTTTCTGCTGTGAGTAAATCTATTGCGCCAATATTTGCAAGATATGATTGGATCGGATTTTTAAGCTCGGATATTTCAGCGTGCACTAATGATTCTCGTGCTGAAGTTAAACATCCCCTTACTTTTGTTATATTTTTGCTGCTGCAAAATAGAACGTTTGCTCGTGTAAGAAGAGTGTAAAATTCATCAAGTCTCTTTATTGAAAGTGGAATTTTTTCAAGAGAATCTGCTATTTCGTCATATGTGAGAAATCCAGTTATTCTGCCTCTTTCAAAGAGTTTTCTAACTACTTCCTTTTCCTCTTTTGTAAGATTTTTTAATTTTTTCTGATAATTCTTAATCATTTTTAAAGGTTTTGCTTTGCTTTCTTCCATAGTTGCTACCTCTTTTTTAATTTTTCAATGATTTGTTGATATTTTTCCAATTTTTTTCTAAGTTCGTCTTCGTCTTTTGTCTCTTTTATTTCGTTGTATAGTTCTAGTGCTTCGGCTTGAGTAATATAATTATTCATTCTCTTTATTGCCTGTTCTATTGCTTCATCGCTTACTAAAGAGGGATCTCCCATGGAAAGTGCTGTAGCTAATGAAAATTCATCCTCTGCAAGGTCATTCCAATTCCTGGTATCCGGTATTCCTTTTTTTTCGATGTCTTTTTTTGCCCTATTGAATATTTTTCTGTAACGAGAATCTGGAAAATAATTAATGTCCACTTTTTCTAATATTTTATATAATGTTTCTGGTCTTTGAATAACTGCCTGTGTGAGTAATTTTTCCGTATTTGACATTATATTATTTACATTTAATTTTTCTCTTTGTCTCCCGTATTTTGTTGACGCAGGAGTATATTGATTGAAAAGAATAGAAGGGTCAATGTTCAAAATTGTACCTAATTGTTTGATGTATTCATATGCCTCTATTTTGTTAGATATTTTATCTATAATTTCCAGCACTTTTTTTGCAACTCTTCCTTTTCCCGAAGGATTGTTTCCCTCTATTTTTAATTCAAAGGAAGTAATAAAATCCAGAGGATCTTTTGCATTGTCGATAAGCTTCAAAATACTATCTTTACCTTTTTTCAATACGATTTCATCTGGATCATGCCCACTGCCTTCTACTATTATCTTTACAGTAAGATTTTTTTTGCTACATATTTCTATTGCTCGTTCAGCTCCCCTTCTTCCGCCTTCATCATCATCATAAAAAAAGCAAACATTGTCTGTGTAGCGTTTGATTAGTCCTGCTTGTGCATTTGTAAAGGATGTTCCCATCGACGATACTACATTTTTAATACCTGATTGATGCAAAATAAGTGCATCGAAGTACCCCTCTACAATAATTGCTTGTTTTTCTTTTCTTATACCTTCCTTTGCGATGTTAATTGGATAGAGCAAATTTCCTTTTGAAAAAATTGGGGTATCGGGAGAATTTAGGTATTTTGGCTCTCCTTTTCCAAATACTCTTCCACCGAATGCAACAATTTTTCCCTGGATATCAAATATGGGGAGCATAATTCTATTTCTGAAGTAACTTTTGATTTTTCCATCATCCATTTTTTTTAAGATACCAGCAGCAAGTAGTGAATTTTGTGAAATGCCTTTCTTTTTCATAGCAGTAATGAGTTTATCTCCGTTTTGAGGAGCGTAACCGATCTGAAATTTTTCGATGCTTTCTTTAGTTACTCCTCTTTGTGAAAGGTACAGTAAGACATCTTTTGTAATTTGTTTCTGGAAAAAACTTGACGTGGCTTGTATTGCTTCACGTAAATTATCTTTTTCTGTTTTGTCAGTTTTTTTGCCTGAAAATGTCGGGAGAGGCATTCCAGCATCCCGGGCAAGTATAGTGATTGCTTCTTTGAAATCCATTCCATCTATTTTCATAAGGAATTTTATCACATCTCCACTTGCTCCGCAGCCAAAACAATGGAATATTTGTTTTTCAGGGCTTACTACAAATGAAGGTGTTTTCTCTTCGTGAAAAGGACATAATCCCACATAGTTGCGTCCTCTTTTTTTTAATTTGACGTACTGGTTTATTGTGGATACAATGTCTACTTTTTCGTGCAATTCATCGATATAATCTTTTAAGTCTCTCATTATATATAAATACGTAAGAAATAGATAAATTTCCTTTAATTTTTAAAAATAAAATATATACGATATATACTACACAAATAATCCTTATGGAGCTGCATTATGTGGTTCAGCGGCGAATTAACCGGGATTAATCGCTTATCGGCAATGGATTTGGGGTGGTGATATTGTAGAATTTTTGAATTGCAAAGCGATCTGTCATTGATGAAAGGTAATCGCAAATTACCTGTAGCCTTTTTTCTTTGTCTTTTTTGATATATTTTATTGGGTTTTTAATTTTAAGTACGCTTGGATGATATTTTAAGTAATCTCCCATGTCTTTTGGATTATTGTAATAATGGTCAAATAGGTATGCCATCATTCTGAATACTTTTTTCTCTTCTTTTTTGGGAGATGAACCGATATATACTTTCTTTGTAAGAAAATTTTTCAGTTCATCCATAGTATTTTCTATATTTTTGCTCATGCAAATTTTATCTTTACCTTTACTTGCCTCTATTGTATCAAGAATCATTGTCGAAAGTCTTTTTGAATTTGATTTTCCCGATATTTGACGTATTGAATTGGGTATGTCTTTTTCGTTTATAATTTTTGCTCGTATTGCATCGTCAATATCATGGTGAATATAAGCAATACGATCGGCGATTCTTACTATTTGTCCCTCCAGGGTTGCTGGCATATCAACATTTTTTAATTCCGATAGATTTGCTAACCCCTTACTGTGTTTTAATATTCCATTTCTTACTTCATATGTAAGGTTTAATCCAAAAACGGTTTTCCCGTTTGACTTTAGTCTTTTTTCTAAAATATCTACGACTCTTAGGCTTTGCTCGGGATGGGAAAAATGTATGCGCGAACTATACTCTTTGCATTTTTTGTCGATAATTGCTTCTCCGGCATGTCCGAACGGCGAGTGTCCCAGGTCGTGTCCTAACGCGATGGCTTCGGTAAGGTCCGAATTTAAGCGTAGAGTCCGAGAAATTGATCTGCTGATCGTCATTACTTCAAGCGTATGCGTGAGACGATTGCGATAGTGATCACCCTTGGGGGCTATGAATACCTGAGTTTTATATTGTAATCTACGGAATGCTTTGGAATAAAGAATTCTGTCCACATCTCTTTGGAACTCTGTGCGATGAGAATCTTTTGTTTCCGGAGTTGTTCTCCCCTTTGTTTTATTGCTCAGTGTAGCAAAGGGCGAGAACAACTCTGTTTCTAATTTTTCGTATTCTTGCCGCAGCACTTTATTCCTTTCCGAGTTTTTCTTTTACGGCTACTTGCGCAGCTGCCAGGCGAGCAATTGGAACCCTAAAGGGCGAGCAGCTTGCATAATCGAGGCCTGCATAATGGAAAAACTCAACAGATTTCGGATCACCACCATGTTCACCGCAAATACCTATTTCGAGATTGTTTTTTGCTTTTCTTCCAAGTACAACACCTATCCTGACAAGTTTTCCCACACCATCTTGGTCTATTGTGATAAAAGGTTCTGTGGGGAGTATTCCATCCTTGAGATAAGTTGGAATAAATGTGGCCTCGGCATCATCTCTACTAAATGCAAATGTT
This sequence comes from Caldisericota bacterium, assembly GCA_034717215.1. Taxonomy (NCBI): domain Bacteria; kingdom Pseudomonadati; phylum Caldisericota; species Caldisericota bacterium. The sequence goes on along the minus strand of JAYELD010000047.1, from coordinate 15,753 downwards.
GCTTGCGTAAGATCGTTTGTGCCAAATGAGAAAAAATCAGCGTATTCTGCAATTTGATCAGCAGTTAGAGTAGCACGTGGCACTTCTATCATTGTTCCTATTTGGTAATCGATGGTTGTACCTTCTTTTCTAAATATGTTTGTTATGACAGTTGTAGCTCTTTCTCTGAGGACTTTCATTTCATTGACATGACCAATAAGTGGAAGCATAATCTTGGGTTTAGGATCGCGTCCTTCCTTTTTCAACTGAATCGCAGCTTCAATTATTGCAGCTACTTGCATTTCATAAATCTCAGGGTAAACAATGCCAACTCGACAACCTCTAAAACCAATCATTGGATTAAATTCAGCAAGTTCCTGTGATCGTTGAAGCTCTTTTTCTTTTTTCTTAAGAAGTTCCGGATCACTTCCGTTTTCTCTGAGATCTGCAATTTCTTTTTCGAGCCTTTCTTTTTGAGGTAAAAATTCGTGAAGTGGTGGATCTAAAAGTCTTATGATGACAGGAAGTCCGTCCATTGCTATTAGGATATCGTAAAAATCTTTCTTCTGCATATCTTTCAATTTACCGAGCGATATACTGCGCTCTTCTTTTGATTCCGAGATAATCATGTCCTGCATGAGAGGAAGTCGCTCAGGACTCAGAAACATTCTTTCGGTCCTGCATAATCCAATTCCTTCAGCGCCGTAATCTAACGCTTTTATGGCTTCCTCTGGCGTATTTGCATTTGCTCTTATTCCCAATTCTCTTAATTCGTCTGAATAGGCGAGTAACTGCTTCAATTCTGGTGTGAGTTCTGGTTCTATCATTCTCACTTCTCCAAGAATAACATTTCCCATTGAACCATCTATTGTAATAATTTCGTCTTTTTTAACTTCAATTCCATTTGTGGTGAAATTATTACCTTCTGCGTCAATTTTTATATCTTCTGCGCCTACAATACAAGGTTTGCCCATTCCTCTCGCTACTACTGCGGCATGAGCTGTCATACCCCCACGTGTAGTGAGAATGCCTTCTGAATGTGCCATACCTTCAATATCTTCCGGAGTAGTTTCCAAGCGCACAAGTATTATTGCCTCTCCATCCTTTCCTCGCCTGGTAGCTTCTTTTACATCAAATACAACTTTGCCACTTGCAGCACCAGGTGAAGCAGGAAGGCCTTTTGTAATTGGATTTACTTTCACGGTTGGGTCAATCATTTTGTGGAGCAAGCGGTCAATTTGCACTGGAGTAATGCGAAGAATACCTTCCTCTTTTGTTATGAGATTTTCATTAATCATATTAACGGCGATTTTTACGGCTGCCTGTGCAGTTCTTTTACCTGATCTTGTCTGAAGCATGTAGAGCTTTCCTTTTTCTATAGTGAATTCCATATCCTGCATATCTCTATAATGTTGTTCTAATTTATCTCCCACTTCTTTAAGTTGATTAAATATCTGAGGGGAAAATTCTCTTAGTTTATCAATTGGGAGTGGAGTTCTTATTCCTGCTACTACGTCCTCTCCTTGCGCATTGGTAAGAAATTCACCGTATAGTTTTTTTTCTCCTGTGGCAGGGTTTCTTGTAAAAGCAACACCTGTTGCAGAATCATCACCCATATTTCCAAATACCATCATTACAATATTTACTGCAGTACCTAATTCATCACTAATTTTATTAATGTTTCTATATGAAATGGCTCTTGGATTGTTCCATGATTTAAAAACAGCTTCAATGGAGTTGAATAATTGCGTTATCGGGTCTTGCGGAAATTCTTCTCCTGTTTTTTCTCGGTAAAGTATTTTATAGTCTGCTATTATATCTTTTAGCATTTCAGAAGTGAGATCTGTGTCGTTTTTTAATCCATGTTTTTCTTTATGGTTAGCAAGGATTTTTGCAAATTCACTATGAGGGATTCCCATTGCAACCTCCCCGAACATTTGAATAAATCTTCTGTAGCTATCATATGCAAATCGCTCGTTATTTGTGAGCTCTTTCAATCCTTCTGTAGTGTCGTCATTTAAGCCAAGGTTTAAAATGGTATCCATCATGCCCGGCATGGAGACTGGCGCGCCTGAGCGAACTGATACAAGTAGAGGGTTTGTTTTATCGCCGAATATCTTGCCAGCTTTTTCTTCTAATTTATGAAGATGTTCTAATATTTCACCGGTTAGATCTTCGTCTATCTTTTTTGTTTTTTGATATTCCTTACAAACTTCTGTAGTAATAATAAACCCGGAAGGAACAGGAAGCCCAATTTTTGTCATTTCTGCAAGCCCTGCGCCTTTTCCACCCAAAAGATTTTTCATACTACCATTGCCTTCTTCAAAGGCATAAACTTTTTTATCTGCCATTATCGTATAACCTCCTTAGCAATTTTAGCACCTATTTATTATACGTATTTAATAGAAAAAACAAAGATTTATACATTTTTTTCTTTTTCAATAACGATTGTCGAAAAATCCGCAAATTTGAGAAACAGTTCTTTTAAATTTATTAGCATAGCAAGCCGATTTTTTCTGATTTTTTCGTCATTATCCATAACCAGTACTTTATCAAAGAATTTCGAAATTACAGGGGACAAACTGTAAAGCAATTTTATAATTTCTTCATAATTCATTTGTTTAAGTCCATTTTCAACTTTTGTTTTGGTATGTTGAATTGTGTCAAAGAGACCTTCTTCTTCTTTCTCAAAAAGAAATTTTTTGTCTATGGTTTTTGAAAAGATATTTGTGTTTAACAGGATATTGTTTACTCGCTTGTTTGTTAGCACTATAGATGCAAGTTCTTCGTCGTTTATATGATTCATTAATATCTCTGCCCTTTTTTTGTATGTAGTGATTAGGTCAAGTGGTAGCGCCGTAACGGCATTTATTATATCATATCTGATATTTTTTTCTTTTAATATTCCTTTGACCCTTTCATTTAAAAAAGAATCAATATTTTTTGATATTTTTTCGGATTCTATTTCTTTTTTTGGTTTGTGTAAGCCAATTGATACTTGCACGAGTTCTTTCAAAGGGAAAGATTCCATATCAATAGAAAAGAGTAACTGTACTACGCTGTTGCCAACCCTTCTGAGCCCGTATGGGTCTTTAGAGCCAGAAACGGCAATGCCTATGACGAAGCCACCTGTCAACGTGTCTATTTTGTCGATAAGAGAAAGGCAAGTGCCTATTAATGTTTTTGGAAATTTGTCATCGGCAAAGCGTGGAAGATACTGGTCTTTTATTGCTTCATATACTTCTGTTTCTTCGCCTTGTAACTCGGCATATATTCCTCCTATTTCTCCCTGCAAATCAGGAAATTCTCTGACGACATTTGTTAAAAGATCTGCTTTAGATAGGTACGCACTTCGTTTCAATGCTTTGTTCTGGTTATTATTTAATCCGATTTTTGTGGAAATGAAATCCGAAAGTATTGTTAATCGGTCAGTTTTGTCTTTCATTGTGCCCAACTCTTTCAAAAAAACAACTTCTGAAAGTTTATTAACAAGGGTTGGCAAGGAGATTTTTTTATCTTCCTCAAAAAAGAATTTTCCGTCAAGCATTCTTGCTTTAATTACTTTTTCGTATCCTTCTTTGACAATTTCAATGAAATCAGAACAACCATTTCTTACTCCAATAAAGTATGGAAGAAGCTTTCCGTTTTTATCTACGCAAGGGAAAGATTTCATGTGGTCTTCTATGACGCGTATAGAAATACATTGCGGTATTGAAAATTCTTCCTTCTCAATCGTTGCAAGGAAGGGCGTAGGATATTCCGTGAGATTTACTACTTCCTCTAAAAAATCATGTGAATATAGCGGCGTCCCATTGATTTTTTTGGCAAGGGCAAATGCATTTTTTTCGACATTATTTTTTCTTTCATCGTATGAAAGAATAACGTAATTCTCTTTAAGTTTTTTAAAGTAATCAGCCGGGTTTTTTACTTGGATTTTGTTTGATTGGTTGATTCCGAGGCCATATGTGCTGTTTTCTGTTTCTACTCCTGCATAAGTAAAATTTATCAGGTCTTCTCCAAATAGTGAAAGAAGAGAACGAATAGGCCTAACAAATTTAATACTTTTACTATCCCAATGCATTGTTTTTGGAAATTTTAAAGATTTGATTAACCGTGGGGAAAATATTTTCAGAATGTCCTCTGTTTTCCTTCCTTTGACTATTTTTTTGGTGAATAAATAGTTGCCTTTCGAAGTTTCTTTTATATAAAGGCTTTCTTCGGGAACACCCGCTGAAAGTGCAAACTTTTTAAACGGCACGAGATGTTCTCCGTTTTTTCCTATTGCAATGGATGTTGGCGGACCTTTTATTTCTTCTTCTATATCAGATTCGTTTTCATCCAAATTTTTAATATAAACAGTAAGTCTCCGTGGAGTGCCGAATGCAGAAATATCTTCGTAGTGCAGATTGTATTTTGTTAATTCACTTTCAGCAATCGTTTTAAGATCTTTTACTGCATTATTTAGGAAGCGTGCAGGGATTTCTTCGACATATATCTCAAGCAGATAATCCTTCATTATTTTCCTCCTTACTTAGCACAATGTTTGCGGCAAGATTTGCCATTTTTCGTATCCGTGAAATAATTTGCACTCTCTCGGATATGCTTATGGCACCCCTTGCATCTAACAAATTGAAGATGTGGGAACATTTTAACAGGTATTGATATCCGGGGTAAAGAATTCCTTTTTTTAGATTGTTTACCCCCTCTTCTTCATATATATTAAAGAGATTAAAGAGTTTGTCCGGGTTGCTTGTTTCAAAGGCATAAACACATTCTTCACGCTCCATGTCTTTTCTTAAGTCGCCGTATGTATAATCATCATTCCATTGGATATCAAACACACTGTCTTTTTTTTGAATAAACATTGCAAGTCTTTCTAAGCCATATGTTATTTCTACTGAGACCGGATCAAGATCAATGCCGGCTGCCTGCTGGAAATACGTAAATTGTGTGATTTCTAGTCCATCAAGCCTTATTTCCCAGCCGATGCCCTGTGCACCCAGCACTGCTGTTTCCCAATTATCTTCAATAAATTTAATTTCATGTTGAGCAAGTTTGAGCCCTAATGACCTCAGGCTATTGAGATATATTTCCCGGATATCTTTCGGTGGGGGTTTCATGATGACTTGCATTTGATGATGTATATATAACCGATTGGGATTTTCTCCGTACCTTCCATCTGCAGGTCTTCTGGAAGGTTGTAAATATACAGTTGCCCACGGTTTTTTCCCTAACGCTCTTAAGTATGTGTAAGGACTTAGTGTCCCTGCTCCTATTTGTTCGTCAAATGGAAGCAATAGTACGCATTCTTGTTTTTTCCAAAACATTTCTAATTTAAAAATCATTTCTTGAAAATCCATAAATCACCTCTAGCTAAAATTTATTATATATTACTGAGTTTTTCAATTGTTTCAAGGAATTTAATAAAATGACTTGAATCCGCATGATATGCAATAAAATTGTTTAGTAATCGTAAAATTATTTTTGCATTATCTACTGGATTAATATTTTTTATGGGCGTGTCGAAGAGAAAAATAATTTCTTTAACTACTTCTTGATCTACGGCTATGCCTTTAAAATTATTAAATCCTCCTGACTCCGGTAGGAAGTAATAGATATCTCTCGTTTCTTCGGGTATTTTTACTGGAAAGCCGATGTATTTTAAAAAATGCAGAACAAAAGAAACCAGTATCGTATCCGGGGCATCTATTAATTCAAGCATTCTAAGAGTATCTAAGATTAAATTAAATATTCTATGGTCCGGTTGTTCAAAAGGCATTAGCAATATAACGAGCTCTCTTATATATGAAAATACTTTGTAGTTATCAATCTTGCTTTTGGCTTCCACAAATGCATCTATGAGGGTTACATCCGTTACGGTAAACCAGTTGTTTTTCCGGTAAAGGAGAATTTTTTCATATAAAAATTCATCTGAGAGGCCGGATCTCTTGGAGCTAACGGATCTCACGGAGCGCATGTTTGCTTTAATTTTCCCTAATTCATCGGAAAAAAGTATCACGACTCTATCCTTTTCTTTATGCGGGTAGGCAGATATTGTTATACCTTTAACCGAGAGGTACCCCATTAACTTATTATCTCGACACTTTTACTTGCACCAATTCTGGAAGCACCAGCCTCGACCATTTTAACTGCTGTTTCAAAACTATGAATTCCCCCCGATGCTTTTACGCCTATATTTTTTCCAACTACCATACGCATTAATTTTATGTCTTCAATTGCAGCTCCACCTTTGCTAAAACCTGTGGATGTTTTTACATATTTGGCTCCCGCTGACACTGCTATTGAACATGCAATTGGTTTTTCTTTTGCAGTAAGCAAAGCTGTTTCTATGATGACCTTTACTATGGCGGGACTTACGGCTTTTACAACATATTTTATATCTTCTTCTACCTTTTTATAATTTTCAGATTTGAACTCTCCTATGTTCATTACCATATCTATCTCATTAGCCCCTAATGTAATTGCTCTTTCTGCCTCAAAAGCTTTTGCAGCGCTATCCATGGCTCCCAAAGGAAATCCTACTACGGATGCAATTTTTACCGAAGTATCTGTTAATTGTTTTTTTGCAAGAGCAACATATCCTGAATTTACACATACGGCGCCAAAAGAATATTTTTTTGCTTCATTGCAAAGGCGAATAATATCATTACAAGTAGTTTCTGCTTTTAATTGAGTATGATCAATAATTTTTGCTATATCGTTTTTTGTCATTTGCTTATCTAATGAAATATAAAACATCTTTACCACCTCCAGCAAAGTTTACAGTTTTTCTAGATTAGGTCAAGAAAAATTTTCATATAGATTTCAATGAATGGGCGTACTATTTCGTATAGATTTTTGATGAGGCAATTCGTACCCTTGACACATAACAATAAACCTATAAACTAATAAAATAAAAAGTTAAAGGTGAAGGGAGGCGAAGTTCGGGCTTCTATGGGAGTCGGAGTAATATTGTGGCAAACGTAAGAAAAAGAGGAAATGAGTCTATTGAAGATCTTTTGAGAAGGTTCAAAAGAGAATGTATTAAAGAAGGATTGTACTCTGAGTTGAAGAAGAGGCGATTTTATGTGCCGCCTAGTGTAAAAAGAAAACAAAAAGACGCAAAGAAAAAGTAGCTATAAAAAATAAAGCAGGGTTAACCCTGCTTTATTTTTTATTTAATGCCTGTAAACTTAAAAATATAAGTTTTTGAGAGAGGGAAATTTATTAAAGTAGTTACGTAAGTTTTTAGTAAAAAAAGGAGGTATCTTAAATGGCATTAGGATTGAATACCGTGAGAATGCATGTTTTGATTTTCACTCAATCGTTTATCATAAAAGGGACAATAAATATTCCGGCAAACATGAGGTTTTCTGATGCATTAAATAAATTTATGAAAGATCGATCTTTTTTAGCAATAACCGGTGCAGAAATTGAATCGGTAGAGGGAACGATGGAAGTCCAAAAAGTTGATTTTATGTTAGTTAACAGAGAAAGAGTTGTAGGTATTTCTCCAATAGAGTAAAGATTTTTTATTCAATTCATACAGAAAACAAACTTATTTTATTATTTCATTAAAAATGCAGCGAAATTGTCGACTGCTTCATATAAAGAATTTAGCGTGATATATTCATCCGGTTGATGTGCCAGAGCAATTGCTCCCGGACCGTAAATAACAAATGGTATTTGTTTTTTTGGTATGATTGTGGCACCATCAGTGCAATAACCTATTATTCCTCTTTGTTCAATTTGTGTTTTTTGAATGAATTTGTTTACGAAAAAATTTGACGGATCAGAGAAAATAGGAGGATGATAACTAAATATTTCGCTTTCAAACTTTATATTTGTTTCATCTGCAGCTTTTCTACCTGCAATATTCACAAGAGCAACAGCTTTTTCTTTATTTTCCTGCGAAATTACTCTAAAATCAAGCATTATTTCAGAGTAATCAGGAACGATGTTTACCTGGATGCCTCCACTAAATTGCCCAACATTAAGAGATGTTTTGCCAAAATAAGAGTGTTCTGTAAAGGTTTTATCAGATAATTCTTGTACATGCAGCACAAATTTACTTCCTGCGATTATTGCATTATTTCCTAATTCCGGAGTGGAACCATGCGCAGCTTTTCCATGGAATATTGCTTTTATCCATAGTTCTCCTTTTTCGCCTATATATACTTTAGAATCTGTGGGTTCTGCAATAATAAGAAATTCAGTTTCATCAAAATAGCCCCTTTCAAGGAGTTTTTTTGCCCCGCTATATTTTTGTTCTTCATCAGCTGTGAGCGCAAGAACAATTGTTTTATCTGGTATAATATTTCTTCTTTTTAAGAGAATTGCGGCGTAAAGAATTGCTGCGATGCCACCCTTCATGTCAGATGCTCCGCGTCCGTACATCTTTCCGTTTTCTATAATTCCTTTAAAGGGTGGTTTGCTCCATTTATTTTTATTTACCCTTACAGTATCTATATGTCCACAGAGTGCAATATTGCGTTTACTGGTACCGTCAATCCGTCCGACAATTGAGCTTCTATTTTCGGCAAGATAAACAAGTTCTGCTGGTATTTTATTTTCCGAAAGATAATTTTTTATGAAATTTGCAATTTTGTTCTCATTCCCAGGGGGGTTTGTGCTTTCTATATTAATAAGCTGTTTTAGTAGCTGTGTTACTTCTAATTTTTCTTCCGAAGTCATTTATTTAAAGCTTTTTTTATGGATTCAATATCAGGATTTATTGCAAGAGGTTTTCCTCCTGCTTTTATTGCGCTTTCAACGTCTTTAAGTCCATTTCCCGTGACAATTATTACAACTTTATCATTTTTTGATATCTTGCCATTTTTTAAGGCCTTCAGTGCTCCCGCAAATGATGTGGATCCGGCAGGTTCTGCAAAAATGCCCTCTGTTGAGCCAAGGTATTTGATGGCTTCAATTATTTCGTCGTCACTGACCGCAATGCCAAATCCCTCTGAGTTGTCAATATCCCTGATAGCCATTACTCTATTTCTAGGCACGCCTACTGCGATGCTGTCTGCCAGTGTGTCAGGTTCCACAAATTTTACTGCGCCATCACCATTTAAGGCATCTACGAGAGGCTGGCATCCTTCGGCTTGCACTGCGACAAGCTTCGGAAGGTGGTTAATAAAACCTAAGTGATACATGTCGGAGTAACCCTTTGCGACACCAGATATAATGCACCCATCACCGACTGATACAAACACATAATCAGGAACCTCAAAATTCATCTGTTCGATAATCTCCAGCGCTACTGTCTTTTTGCCCTCTACCATATATGGATTAAATGCGGTATTTCTGTTGTACCAGCCAAACTTTTTTGTTGCTTCTATAGATAATTCAAATGCTTCATCGTAAGTGCCATTCACTGCAAGCACAGTAGCTCCAAATACGAGTAGCTGAGCAATCTTTGCCTTTGGTGCTGTTTTGGGCACAAATATATAATTTTTCAATCCTACAGAAGCAGAAGCACCTGCAAGAGATGATGCTGCATTTCCTGTGGAAGCGCATGTTATAGTCTTTTCTCCAAGCTCTTGTGCTTTAACAATAGCAATGGCTGATGCTCTGTCTTTTAAAGACGCGGTAGGATTTCTTCCGTCATCTTTAATCCAGAGATATTGCATATCAAGATTTTTTCTTATCCTTTTAGCCGAATAAAGAGGCGTCCATCCTACTTTTAGAGGTCCAATTTTAGATGGATCATCTACAGGTAAAAGAGGCAAATATCTCCACATTGAATAATCTCTACTATCTGCAAGAGACTCCTTTGTAAAATGTTTTTTTATCTCTTTGTAGTCATATATTATCTCAAGAATACCTTCGTCTCCGCATTTGGGACAGGTATATTTTACCTCTGCAGGGCTGTATTCTGCTCCGCATAGTAAACATTTTAATTTTTTAATGTAGCTCATGCTTATTTCTCCTCTCTTGTGTATGGTATTCCTAATTCTTTAGGCGCTCCAAGATGCCTGGCATGCACAATGAGTGTTGCAATAATAATTATGATAAAAGTGAGAAGGTATGGCTGCATGCTAAGGAGAGAGGAAGGTATTGTAGTGCCAGATGCTTGAAGTTGGAATTGCAAAGCAGTTATCCCTCCAAACAAGTATGCACCAATAAGTGCATTAATGGGATTCCACATGGCAAAGATAACAAGTGCAACTGCAATCCATCCTCTGCCTGCTGTAATTCCCTCTAACCAGAAAGGTGCATACGCTACTGTCAGGTATGCCCCGCCAGCACCTGCCATGAGCCCACCAAAGAATGTCCAAAAATAACGAGTGGCATTTACATTTACTCCCATTGCATCAGCAGCTCTTGCATTTTGCCCGGCTGCTCGTAGATGTATCCCTGGTTTTGTTTTGTAGAGTATAAACCACATGGCAAGTACAAGAATATAAGAAAAATATACAATATAATCTTGCCTAAAAAATACCGAACCTATAAATGGTATTTTAGAAAGTCCGGGTATTACGACAGTAGGAATGCTTTCCGGCAGTTTATTATTTATCCATCTCTGACCATAAAAACTGGTGATACCTAATCCAAAAATTGTTAAAGCCAATCCGCTTACTACCTGGTTTCCTCTGAGCGTTATCGATATAAAGGCATGAATGAGTGCTGCAATACCCCCTGCAAACATTCCGACGACGAATCCAAGGTATGGATTTTTTGTTGTATATGCTACAACAAAACCGAAAAATGCACCTATAATCATCATTCCTTCTATGCCAAGGTTTAGTATTCCAGTTCTTTCAGCAAATATTTCGCCAATAGTGGGGAACAAAAGTATGGTGCCAGAACGTACCGTGGTGGCGAGTAGTGTTATTAGAATTGTGGTAGCCGTTAATTTCATGATGTATTCCCCCTGAGTCTTATTCGGTATCTCTTTAATATTTCACCGCCTAATAAGAAAAATAAAACGGCACTTTCTATAGTACCTACAATGCCAAACGGGACTCTTATAGCCATTTGTATCTGATATCCCCCAGCTTCCAGGCCACCAAAAATGACTGATACAAACATTGCTATAATTGGGTTTAATGAAGCAAGCCAGGCAACTATGATGGCAGTGTACCCATATCCCGGGTTAATCTCTATCTGCAGCATATGTATAACGCCGGATAGTTGTGCCAGACCAGCAAGTCCAGCTAATCCTCCACTTATAGCCATTGCTATGAAAATGTTTTTTGTGATGTTGATTCCTCCATATCTTGCTGCTCTTTTATTCTCACCTACTACCCGTATTTCATATCCAAATTTAGTTTTTGTAATAAGAATATAGACAATAATTACAGCAATAATACCAAAAATAAGGCCAAGATGAACTCTTGTGTGCACCAATAACCGTGGAAGTTGGGCATTTAATGCGAATGGTTTTGATAGTGGAAAGCCGTGACTTGCCGGATTTCTCCACGGACCATACATCAAATATTTCAATATGTAGAGTGCGATATAATTTAAAAGCAATGTAGAAATAACTTCATTTACTTCCCAGAGGGCTTTTAACGTAGCGGGTATCAATCCCCAAAGAGCTCCTCCCAAAATGCTAGCAAGGCACATAATGGTAAGGAGCAGTGGCCTTGACATTGTAGCAGGCATAGTGAGAGCGAAAAATGATCCAAAAATAGCTCCAATAATGTATTGGCCGTATGCTCCGATATTCCAAAAATTCATTTTGAATGCGACTATTAACCCTGCTGAGATTAAGATTAGAGGAATGGCAACTACGAGTGTTTCTGAGAACGTATAGATGCTGCTAAATGCACCTTTGATCAGTGCCTGATATACTATAAGTGGGTTAGTCCGCGTAAAAAGGATTGCAATACCTCCTGCCACTAAACCCAAAAATACAGATATTAGCGGAATGGCTACCTTTAATTTAGTAGGAACATTTTCTCGTTTTTCAAACAGTAACATTTTTTACGTCCTTTCATAATTAATTTCTTACAGAATCTACTCCAGCCATAAGTAATCCAATTTTATTTCTCTCAGCATCTTCGATGTTGATAACATCCATAATTTGTCCTTCATATATTACTCCAATTCTGTCTGACACCATAAGTATTTCATCCAGATCTTCTGAAATTAGCAACACTGCTAAACCATTATCACGTTCCTTGAGTAACTGCTTTCTGATGTATTCTGTTGCTCCTACATCTAACCCTCGCGTGGGATGAACAGCAATAAGTAGTTTTGGCTTTTCGGCAATTTCTCGTGCTAAAAGGAGCTTCTGCAGGTTTCCACCTGAAAGAAGCTTTGCCGGAGCATCTATTCTTGGCACTGTGATATTAAATTTTGTAATGAGAGATTTGGTGTACCCTGTTGCTTTTTCATAATCAATAAAATTTCTTTTTGAAATTGGTTCCCTGTCGTAGGACCTAAGGATGGCATTTTCTACTGTATTAAGGTTTGGAATAAGCCCAACTTTAAGCCTATCCGGAGGAATATAATTTACGCCGCTACTTGTAATAGCTTTTGGGCTAGCATTTGTTATATCTTTTTCATTTAGGATTACTTTCCCGTTAGTAGCTCGCCTTAACCCGGTGATAACCTGGGCTAGTATTTTTTGGCCGTTACCTGAAATACCTGCGATGCCAAAAATTTCACCGGCAGCAACTGTAAAACTTATTTTTTTCAGAGCCTTAATTCCTTTGTCATTATATGCTTCAAGTTCTTTTACTTTCAGAACATCACCTTTTCTTTTTAATGGTTTTCTTTCTAAATTAAACAGTACCTCTCTTCCCACCATCATTTTAGCCAGATAACTTTTAGTTACATCCTTTTTGTTTACTGTTCCAACTACCTTTCCTTTTTTTAAAACTGTTATCCTGTCTGAAATTTCCATTACTTCATCTAATTTATGACTGATGAAAATAATTGATTTACCTTCTTTTACTAATCCTTTAAGTATTTTAAACAAATCATTTGATTCCTGGGGAGTAAGGACGGCTGTGGGCTCATCAAGAATTAATATCACAGCGCCCCTGAACAGAGTTTTTATAATCTCTACGCGTTGTTGTTCGCCAACGGAGAGTTGCCATATTTTGGAATGTGGGTTAATATTAAAATGATATTTTTGGGATATTTGTTTTATTTGTTTTACAATTTCCGGTTTTCTAATATAGAAACCCTGAGATTTAAGTCCTAATGCTACATTTTCAAGAACTGTAAGTGTATCTACAAGCATAAAATGTTGATGTATCATCCCAATGCTATTTGTCATAGCATCGAATGGACTTCGTATGTGTACCTCGTTACCATTGATGTAAATTTCGCCTTTATCCGGATGATAAATACCATCTAAAATATTCATCAAAGTACTTTTGCCTGCGCCATTTTCTCCCAGCAGTGTATGGATTTCTCCTTTTTTTAGTTCAAAGTCAATGTGGTCATTGGCAAGAACTCCAGGGAAATATTTTGTTATACCCTTGGTTTGAACAATGATTTCATCCATTTGTTCCTCCATGCATAATATTAAATTTCCCAGGGCAATTGCCCTGGGAAATTTAATAAACTACTTCGTTTTAAAAATTAAGAGCCACCTTCAGGTATTGTGCCTATAACTCCATCAACAAACCATTGGATACTTAATTTTTCACCATCTGAAAGTTCTTCCCCTTCTTTTACTCGCAATGTTCCGGTCTGGTCGTAAATTGGTCCCATAAAAGGGTCATAGTCACCATTTAGTATCATCTGTTTTCTGTTTTCAACATAGTCTTGCACTTCTTGAGGCACCATTGGCCCATATGGAGCTAAGTCGACAATACCTGCTTCCATACCATCCCAATATTCGCCTGCTGTCCATGTGCCATTATGAACGGCTTCCAACACTTGTTTGTAATAGATGCCCCAGTGCCAAATACGCGAGGTGAGTACAGCAGCTGGTGCAAAGCTAGCCATATCCATGTCATAGCCTATTCCATATTTTCCTGCTTTTTCTGCTGCCTGAAGTGCTGCGGGTGAATCAACTCCGCTTGCTATAATATCAGCACCGTTTGCAAGGAATGTTTCTGCCGCACTTGCTTCTAGTGCTGGATCAAACCAGGAATTTGTCCAGATAACATGTACTTCTGCATTAGGATTTACTTCTCTAACTCCAATTGTGAAAGTATTAATTTCTCTTACGACTTCCGGGATTGAAAATGGAGCAACAAATCCGATATAATTAGATTTTGTCATCATTCCAGCAACAAGTCCTGCTAAATAATCTGGTTCGTACATTCTGCCAAAATAATTTCCCATATTCTCTGCTGTTTTAAATCCTGAGCAGTGTTCAAAAACTACATCAGGATAATCTTTTGCGACATTAAGTGTGGGATCCATAAATCCAAAACTTGTTGTGAAGATAACATTATAACCTTTATTGCAATAATCTCTTACAACCTTTTCACATGGAGCTCCTTCTGGAACGTTTTCCGCATATGCAGTCTCTACATATGGGAGTTGTTGTTCTAAATACAATCTTCCTTCATCATGTGATTGGCTCCAGCCCCCATCATTTTTTGGCCCTACATAGATGAATGCCACCTTGAGTGTTTCCTCTTCCACAGGTTCTTTCTCTTTTGGCGCGCAACCTCCAAGTACACCTACTAGTGCGATAAGCAGTAAAATTACTACCAACGACCTAATGCGTTTCATAATCTTTCCTCCTTGTTTTTTGTGTTTGTTATTTCCAAATATTTGCTTCTTTGAGTCACCTCCTTTTTAAAATTGTTTAAAGTATAATATATTCTTTTTTTTTGTGCATAAAATATTTAAGAATAGTTAGTTTTCAAATTATACTATTATTTATAAAAGAATTCAATTCTTTATAAATTTAATTATCATTTTTAATTTAAAAAGAGCTTTCATAATGAGAAAGCTCTTTTTTCAAAGCACATATTATTGTTCAATTATAAAACAATAAAGATTCAACTTACGGGTGTATATGTGTACCTGTTTCACCTTTCAACGCCTTTTCTAATAATTCAGGTTTTGTAACGATGGCTTCTTTTCCGCCTGCCTCTAGGAAGCGCACAATTGCTTGAATTTTTGGCAGCATACTTCCCTTTGCAAAATGTCCCTCTGCAATGTACTTTTTTGCATCTGCAACGCTTATGTTATCAAGGGCAACTTGGTCGTCTTTACCAAAGTTTAGGTACATTTTTTCTACGGCAGTAGAAATAATGAATATGTCTGCTTTAATATTTATTGCCAACAAACTTGACGCATTATCCTTATCGATCACTGCAGGAGACCCTTCCAATTCGCCATTTTCGTTGTAAACTACCGGGATACCGCCACCACCTACACCGACAACGCTAAAACCATTTTTTACAAGCAGCTCAATCGCATCTTGTTCTACAATCTCTATAGGCATTGGTGAAGGGACCACTCTTCTGTAACCTCTTCCTGCATCATTCACGATTACCCAGTCCGGATGTTCTTTCTGCAGCTCTTCTGCCCGTTCTTTTGTATAAAATGTACCGATTGGCTTTGCCGGGTTTTTAAATGCATCATCGTTTTTATCCACGACGACCTGCGTTACTACAGTTGCTGCTTTCTTTGCAATATTTCTTCTTTTAAATTCATTGTCAAGCGCTTGCTGTATTTGATAGCCAATTGCGCCTTGTGTATCAGCTCCACAGTTTACTAGTGGTACAAGGTGCATTCCTGTTGTGTCATGTGCAATTTCGGAACGCCGCAATATAAATCCAACTTGCGGTCCATTTCCATGTGTAACTACTACATCAAAACCTTGCTCAACCATTCCTGCAATAT
>JAYELD010000046.1 GCA_034717215.1 Caldisericota bacterium | reverse complement strand
TGCTGAGCTCTACAATGTTCAGCGTTTAAATTCAAGATACATTTCAAAAGACAGTCAAGTCTGCATCAGTACTATTCAAAGGATGTATTCAATTTTAAAAGATAAAGAACTTGATGAAAGTCTAGAGGAAAGCTCGTTATATGAAATGAAACTGGGTGGACCGCCAAAAGATGTTGTTTACAATAAAAAATATCCACCCGAATTTTTTGATTTTATTGTGATAGATGAATGTCACCGTTCGATATATAATCTATGGCGGCAAGTGATTGAATATTTTGATGCCTTTCACATAGGACTTACTGCTACCCCCGATAAGAGGACTTTCGCTTTCTTTCATGAAAATGTAGTCAGTGAATACTCTCATGAGCAGGCAGTAGTAGATGGAGTGAACGTGGGATACGATACCTATGTCATAGAAACGGAGATTACTCAACAAGGAAGTAAAATAAAAGCAAAAGAATTTATTGATATTCGAAATAAACTGACCAGAGAAGAACGCTGGGAGCAATTAGACGAAGAGTTCCAATATTTTGGAAATGATTTGGATAGAAGTGTAGTTAATCCCAGCCAAATAAGAAATATCATCAAGACTTTTAAAAACAAGCTTTTAACAGAAATATTTCCCAACAGGAAAGAAGTTCCAAAGACCTTGATTTTTGCCAAATCTGACAGTCACGCAGACGATATTATTCAAATTGTAAGAGAGGAATTTGCTGAAAGTAATGAGTTTTGCAAGAAGATTACCTATAAATCCCTTGAAGATCCGAAATCTATCCTTGCTTCATTCCGTAATGACTATTACCCAAGAATATCTGTTACTGTCGATATGATAGCTACCGGTACGGATGTAAAACCGATAGAATGTATAATATTTATGCGTGATGTAAAATCAAAGAATTATTTTGAACAGATGAAGGGAAGGGGTACCAGGACGCTTCCAAAAGATGATTTAAGAAAAGTGACGCCTTCCGCTTCCGAAAATAAAACGCATTATGTGATAGTGGATGCAGTCGGAGTATGTAAATCATTAAAAACGGATAGCCGGCCGCTTGAACGAAAACCCTCAATTCCCTTAAAAGACCTGATGATGAACATCGCAATGGGCAGCAGGGAAGAAGATATTTTAATATCAACTGCAAATAGATTAACCAGGATAGATAAAGCTTTATCCGAAAAAGAAAAAGAAAAATTTGAAGAGATTTCTTCAGGGGTATCCATAAAAGAAGTAGTGAAAAATTTGCTTAATGCAAATGATCCGGATTTTATCAGTCAGAATTTAAAAGAAAAATTTGAAGGAGAAAGAATAGAAAAATTAACAAAAGAGCAGATTGAAAGCACTAAGAAAGAATTTTTAGATAAGGCCTGCGATATTTTTAATAATCCTGATATTAGAGAATACATTGAAGTTGTTAGGAAAAAACACGAACAAATAATTGATACAGTAAATATTGATACGGTTATAAATGCCGATTGGGATAAACAGACACAAAATCAGGCGCAAGATACAATAGAAACTTTTCGGGAGTTTATAAGAAAGAACAAAGATGAAATTACTGCATTGAAAATATTTTACAGCCAACCTCAAAGAATAAAAGAAATTACCTTTAAGATGATAAACGAACTTTATTCAGTTTTAAAATCACCTCCGTATTTCTTAACTGTAGAAAAACTGTGGGGAGCTTATTATCAGCTTGGTAATAATAGAGTAAAGGGAATAAGTACAAAAAGAATGCTGACTGATATTGTTTCACTCATTAGATATGAACTTAAAATCGATAAAGAATTGGCTCCTTTTTCTGAAATTGTTAATCGGAATTTTAAGGATTGGGTATTCAGAAAAAATGCAGGACATATACAATTTACCGAAGAGCAGATGGAGTGGCTAAGGATGATAAAAGACCATATTATGACTTCTATGAAAATAACGCAGGACAATTTTAATTTTACCCCTTTTGATGCACTTGGTGGAATAGGTAAATTCTATCAAGTGTTTGGTGAAGATTATGATAAGATAATTAGTGAATTAAATGAGGTGTTGGTAGCATAGAATGAATTTACTTCCAAATAATTGGACATATACAAAAATTAATGATCTTATTTCTAACGAAGGTATTTTTGTAGATGGGGATTGGATTGAATCAAAAGATCAGAACCCAAAAGGTAAAGTAAGGCTAATACAGTTAGCAGATATTGGGGATGGGATATTCAAGGACAGATCAAATCGGTATCTAACAAAAGAAAAGTCAGTTGAGTTAGGATGTACATACCTTAAAAAACAAGATATTTTAGTTGCAAGGTTACCAGAACCTTTAGGGAGAGCTTGCATTTTCCCACTAAATAATAGTCAAAAATATATAACAGCAGTTGATATTTGTG
>JAYELD010000045.1 GCA_034717215.1 Caldisericota bacterium | reverse complement strand
CCAGCCGATCTAACCAATCCTCAAACTCCTCTAAGTACAGTGTATCACTTTCTTCTATTCTCTTCACTTAATTTTCTTTCCTCATTTTTTATATAATTCTCCTCCTTCTATATCATACGAGGCACCAAGCGATACAAAAATGATCATAAAGTGCCTGGCACCAAGCGATCACTTTTTTCGTGCGTCATTGTGCTGCATTGTCTTTGCGCGGAGCGGTAGCGACAAAGCAATCTCATCCTTAATAATAAATAATTGTTTTAGAAAACCAAAAATTAAAAGAAATATTATTCTGGGATTACTTTCTCGGTCATTTTATTTCCTTCTCGCAAAAACTAAAAAGCATGATAAGCACAATGTAATGTATGTAACAATTTGGCTCCTGTAAATTTTATGTTAAAATATTATTAGGAGTGTTAAAAGCATGCTTACAATAAAATGTGCAAAATGTGGCACAAAACTTATGAAATATCAGAAAATTGGCAATGGTAAAGTACTTCGTTGTTTTAAGGATAGAATTGTTAAAGATTATACGATAAGGCAAGAGGATCTTGTGCTATGCCCGCACTGTTTAAATGTAATAGGTAAAGACGAGGGGATTTTTATAAAAATGAATCAAAGCAGTTTCACATACAGTGGAACAAAAATCCATTGATGTTTTTACAGATCAGCTTTCTGCTGTCATACCGCTAGGAGAGGATAGTCGGATGCAAGAGCATGGCCATTTTTTTATTGTGTGTGTAATATTAAAGTTTTATATATTTTAAATCTACTTCTTTAATAACAAAAAACCCCAAGCTGCTAAAGCTCTCGAAAACAATTTTTTAAGAATTTTAGCAGCTCAGAGTTTTTGTCGAAAGTGATTATGTGCTTACTATTTTCCCTTATTGATGCTCCTCTTTATCCTGTAAAGAATTTATTTCATGGCATATATTTGCCAAAGCCGGGGCCAATAGGGCTCAAATACGAAATTCCATGAAAGCCACCATAACGGTCTATATAAACTTCTTGGATGGTAGCAAAGGCTCCCCAGATGACAGGACCAATTTCTTCTCCATCAGATGTATACCACACACCCTCAATCGCAGTGGCGCCTTCCGGAGCAGCAACAATTTTGCAAAAATAAGTCCATTTATGCATTTTGCCATCTTCTCCCTCGTATATTCCCCGCATATGGTTTGTTAGCCAAGCGCCCGAGCCGATGTAACTATTATAACCATAGTGGCGGTCAAGAAATCCATCACCATCGCAATCTTTGTTTGAGAGCCAGGCATCGTTCCACTTCATTATCAAGTGAGTTCCTTCATTAACTTGTGCGGGTGGTCGCGTAATATTACCATAGTACCCGTTGAACATATGTGCCTGATAGTTATAACCCCACTGATCATACCCTAGCGATATTATTGTAGTGGAACCCTTATAATGTATTGTTCCGTCCTGGATGGTATCTGCCATTACGTTGTTACTTCCTATGGCAAAAAAGCCCACAAGAGACAGCAGTGATATTACTACTGCAATAATAAGAATTTTTTTCATTTCTAATACCCTCCTCCTTTTTTATTTTTTGATGCTACTACAGTTTAACCCCTTTTTTTCGCTTATCAGTAGCAAAAGCACTTTTTTCAATCTTTTTTCTTTTTTTACCACCTCCATTTCCTAACATTTCCCCATTTTATACCTGAATATTAAATATTCACCCTCTAAATAAAATTTTAAGATGGTTTTTTACTTTGTCAAGTAGTTTATAAAAAAAATATAAAATTATTTATTTTTTAAATTGCGATTTAATTAAAAAAAATGATTTTAAATTCAATGTATATATTCTATTACTTATAAAGTTGGCTTAGATAATTTTAAATACATTAAAGCAAGAATTTTTTAAATATTTTAATAATATATCTTTTTGCTGTATAATTTTATCTCATGGGAAAGAAAATTTTAATTATTGGTGGTGGAGCAGCTGGAATAATGGCTGCTATAAAAGCTGCCGAAAAAAGCGAAGTTTACCTGTTTGAAAAGATGCCACGGCTTGGCCTCAAGATTCTTATTTCAGGGAAAGGCCGATGTAATGTAACGAATGCCGGATCTATTGACCAATTAATTAAGGCATTTGGGCGGAATGGCCGATTTTTGCATCATGCATTTTATGCATTTTCAAATGAAGATCTTGTCAAATTTCTTGAAGAAATTGGTGTTAGAATGAAAAAGGAAAGAGGTAACAGAGTTTTTCCTGTAAGTAATCACGCTAAGGACATTCTCGATGCGTTAAAAATGGAGCTTAAACGGCTAAATGTAACCGTACAGGAAAAGACATCCGTAAAAGACCTTATAATAGTGAATCATGAGGCAAAAGGGATTGTTCTTAAATCTAATGAAAAGATATTAGGTGATGCGGTAATTCTTGCGACAGGCGGAAAATCGTTTCCTGGTCTCGGTACCACGGGCGATGGGTTTGATATGCTTGTAAAAACGGGGCATACGATCCAGCCGTTATATCCTTCGCTTGTCCCGCTTGTTACGGAGGAAAAATGGGGAAGAGAACTGGAAGGGTTATCACTAAGAAATGTGAGAGTCAGTGCAAGCGTTGGTAAAAAGAAATTTTCCCATTTTGGCGATATGGTTTTTACAAAAAATGGAATCTCAGGCCCCATCATATTGTCGATTTCATCGGAAATTGTTCCGTATCTTACTAAACCTTTGTCTCTGGAAATTGATTTAAAGCCCGCACTTGATAAAGAAGTTCTTGACAAAAGATTGTTAAAGGATTTTGCAAAATATTCCAATAAAGAATATAAAAATTCTTTAGGCGATCTTCTTCCGCGCAGTTTTATTCCAATTTTTGTGTTATTAACAGGCGTTGTTCCGAATAAAAAATGCAACGAAATTACGAAAGAAGAGAGAAAAAGAGTGCTTGATTTACTGAAACACTTTCCACTTACCATTATTGGCACCGAAGGGTTTGCGCATGCTGTTGTTACAAAAGGCGGGGTTTTATTAAAAGAAGTTAATCCGAAAACGATGCAGTCAAAACTCATTAAAAATTTATATATTACCGGAGAGTTGCTGAACCTCGATGGCGTCACAGGTGGCTACAATTTGCAGGCTGCATTTTCTACAGGTTTTGTGGCGGGATTTTTCGCTTCCAATGACCCTTAATGAGTTGATTTTTAGCAGGAAAATCATACAATAGTAGAGGAGGCGATAGCTTATGGAAGAAGTTTATGGGACGATAAAAGTAAAAAAAGGACTAGCCGAAATGCTTAAAAGTGGAGTCATTATGGACGTAACTTCTGTTGAGCAGGCTAAAATAGCTGAAGAAGCAGGCGCAGTTGCCGTAATGGCACTGGAGAGAATTCCTGCTGACATCAGAAAAGAGGGCGGCGTTGCAAGGATGGCTGATCCGAAGTTAGCAAAGGATATAATGAATGCTGTTTCTATACCGGTTATGGCGAAGGTAAGGATTGGGCATTTTGCCGAAGCACAGATTTTAGAATCAATTGGAGTAGATTTTATTGATGAAAGTGAAGTGCTTACTCCGGCCGACGAAGTACACCATATCAAGAAATGGGATTTTAAAATACCATTTGTGTGTGGAGCAAGGGACCTTGGTGAGGCATTGCGCAGGATTTCTGAAGGTGCTGCAATGATTAGGACAAAAGGAGAGCCGGGTACAGGAAATATAGTAGAAGCAGTGCGGCATATGCGCGTTGTGACGGATGAAATTAGAAAGATTCAAACTATGAGTGACGATGAACTTTTTACGGAGGCTAAAGAGCTGAGAGCACCCATAGAGCTTGTGAGGGAGATAAAAGCATTGGGGAGGCTTCCTGTTGTAAATTTTGCTGCCGGAGGCATAGCGACGCCTGCTGACGCATCTCTTATGATGCAGCTTGGGGCTGATGGTGTTTTTGTCGGTTCTGGCATCTTTAAATCTACTAATCCAAAACGAAGGGCAGAAGCAATTGTTGCTGCGACAACTTATTTTGACAAGCCGGAGATAGTTGCAAAAGTATCGGAGAATCTTGGCGAAGAGATGGAAGGTATAGACATTAAGGATCTTACGGATAAAGATAAAATGCAGGTAAGAGGAGAGTAGATGAAGATAGGAGTACTTGCAATCCAGGGTGCTGTATCAGAACATATTAATATGTTAAAGCGCGCAGAAGCAGAAGCATTCGCTGTAAAGACGGTAGAAAACATTAATTCTGTAGATGGGCTAATACTGCCCGGAGGAGAAAGCACAACCATAGGAAGGCTTATTCGTCTTTATAAGATAGATGCTGCCATAAAAGAGAGGGCGGCGAAAGGAATGCCAATATACGGGACTTGTGCGGGAATGATTCTTTTATCTAGGCACATTAACGGATTTAACCAGCCTACATTAGAGTTAATTGATACCGCAATAACAAGAAATGCTTTTGGCAGACAGGTGGACAGCATGGAGGTAGATCTTGCGATAAAGGGTTTTGATACCCCTTTTCATGCAACTTTCATCAGAGCTCCTGTTGCGAAAGACTTGGGCAAAGACGTGGAAATTTTATCTGAACTTTCCGAGGGTGCTGTTTTTGTGAAGCAGGGAAATATTCTTGCCTCATCCTTTCATCCGGAGCTTGGGAATGATTTAAGGATTCATAAGTATTTTTTAGATATGGTAAAAAGTTTTTTAAATAAACAATAAGGAGGTTTTTATGTCCGGACATTCGAAATGGCATAATATACAAGCAAGGAAGAGTTCTCAAGATGCCAAAAGAGGCAAAGTTTTTACAAAAATAACGAAAGAAATAATTGTTGCAGCAAAGCAAGGTGGAGGCAATCTCGACACTAATACGCGTTTAAGAGGGGCTGTTGAGAAAGCTAAAAAAACAGGTATGCCCTCGGATAATATTAAAAAGGCAATTATGCGTGGAACAGGTGAGCTTCCTGGCGTAACGTACGAAGAAGTTACATATGAAGCATATGGGCCTGGTGGCATTGCATTTATTTTGAAGATATCGACAGATAACAAAAATAGAACTGTCTCAGAGTTGAGAAGGATATTAAGTAAATTTAATGGAAGTCTTGCAGAATCAGGGGCGGTTTCCTGGAACTTTGAAACAAAGGGTGAAATTGAGATAGAATCATCTGATTTAAAGTATGATGACCTTTTTATGATCGCTGCAGATGCCGGAGCAGAAGACCTTGAAGAACAAGACGGTGCTTTTACGGTGATAACTGACCCAAAAGCACTTGAAATAGTAAAAAACAAAATGGAAGAGCAAAAGATAGAAATAAAAAATGCTGATGTTGTACTCAGGCCAAAAACTACAGTCAAAGTTTCCGGTGACGATGCAGTAAGAACTCTTAAACTTTGCGACGAACTTGAAAATCACGATGACGTGCAGGATTATTATATAAATTACGATATAGATGAAGATGAGTTAAAAAAAATTCTTGATGAGATTGGAATTTAGAGAATGACTAGAGTTTTGGGTATTGACCCGGGTATTGCTTCTACGGGTTTTGGTATTGTGCAGAAAGATGGCGATTTGTTAGAACTAATCAATTATGGTGTGATAAAAACACTTCCGAATCTAAATATCCCTGAGCGGCTTAACAAACTGTATTCAGAATTGTCTGATCTTATGGATAAAAATAAGACTGATTATGTAGCAGTTGAAAGACTGTTTTTCAATACGAATTTAAAAACCGTGATTAATGTTAGTGAAGCAAAGGGAGTTATAATGCTCGCTGTTTCCAAATATTATAGTGAGGTATTTGAGTATACTCCGTCGGAGGCAAAAAAAGCTTTGCTTGGTGCAGGTAGGGCTACCAAAAAGGAAGTGCAATATGCCATTATGAACATTTTTAAAATGGATCGTTTACCTCGTCCTGATGATGCTGCAGATGGTATTGCACTTGCGCTTTGTCATATTTATACAATTCCATATCTGGAGAAAGCCAAATGATTGCATTATTAAAGGGTAATATTTATGAAATAAATGGTCATAATTTGATTGTACTCGTTAATGGTATTGGTTTTGAGGTAGTGTTGCCAAGAATTGGAAATTTTGATGTTGGAAATGATATTAGTTTGTATATATATGAGGATGTGAAAGACGACGGAACAACTCTTTATGGGTTTACAGAAATGTCTGAAAAAGAATTATTTGGGCTTATCATTAGAAAAGTTGGTGGTATCGGAGCAAAGACGGCACTTGAAATTTTCAAACGGTTTTCAAGAGAACAATTTATTTCTCTGGTTGAAACTGGTGATTTCAAAAAGTTTCAAACTGTTCCGGGAATTGGTGGAAAAACTGCAAAGAGGGTAGTCATCGAATTAGGTGGAGAGATAAAAGATTTGCTGGAACAAAAAGTTCCCTTGAATGAAAATCTTCAAATTGCAAAGAATGCGTTGATATCCGTTGGATATAGTGCTACAGATGCTGTAAAAGTATTGAAAACTATCGATGAAAACGATTCTGTGGAAAATATCGTTAAAATGGCGATAAAAAAGTTAAGCAATGAGTAACCCTATAAGGCCAAAGAATTTAGACGAGTTTATTGGGCAGCAGCAAGTCAAAAAAAGCTTGAGGATTTTTTTAGATTCAGCTCGTTCCCGGCAACAGTCACTGGACCATACACTTTTTTATGGCCCGCCGGGCCTTGGCAAAACTACTCTTTCTTCAATTATTGCGTATGAGTTGAGCGTTCATGTTAAACATATAACCGGTCCTTCCCTGGAGAGAGTTGCTGATCTTGCGGCAATTCTTATCGGTCTTTCAAAGGGTGACGTATTATTTATAGATGAAATTCACCGTCTTCCCAAAGCAAATGAAGAAGTTCTTTATTCGGCAATGGAAGATTTTAAGCTGCCCATTGTGGCTGGTGGAGGACGTTCGGCTCACACTATCGTTATTGATTTAAATCCTTTTACCCTTATCGGGGCTACAACCCGTTTTGGCTTAATTTCTCCTCCACTTCGAGATAGGTTTGGCATAGTTTATCATCTTGAGCTGTACAGTCCGGAGGAATTGAAAGAAATTATACTTCGCGACAGCAAAATTTTAGGTATTCATATAGACGATGATGCGGCATTGATTCTTGGGAAAAGGGCGAGAGGAGTACCCAGGATTGCGATACAGTTGCTTAGACGCGTAAGAGATTTTGCAGAAGTAAGGAACAATGCTGTTATTACTAAAGATATTGTAGAGGAAACGTGTAAGGATCTTCATATAGATAGTTTTGGCCTGAATGATTTGGACAGGAAATATCTGGGAAATCTCGTTGAAAAATTCAAAGGTGGTCCTGCGGGAATTACAGCGCTTGCAACGGCATGCGGTGAAGATAGAGGGACACTGGAAGACATTATAGAGCCGTATCTTATGAAGATAAATTTTCTGCTTCGAACGCCAAAGGGAAGAGTTGTCACAAGAAAAGCAAAACGATATCTGAATATCAAAGACGAGGATTCCCTCTTTTATTAGCCTGTGTTTTTCTTTTTCCTCTATTAATCTTATAATAAAAGAAAGTCTTTGGAGGAAGCCATGAACTGTGAGAGAATTATTAAAAAGACATTAGTATTTCTGCTTGCCGGGGGAAAAGGGCAACGGCTATATCCGCTTACTGAGGAAAGAGCAAAACCGGCCGTACCATTTGGTGGAAAATACAGGATTATTGACTTTACGCTAAGCAACTGTGTTAATTCAGGTCTGAAGAAAATTCTTGTTGTTACTCAATATAAATCAGCTTCTCTCAGCAGACATCTTGCGTTAGGATGGGGGTTTTTGAGTGACAGATTCGGTGAGTATATAATAGATATTCCGCCGCAGCAACGTCTTGGTGAAAGGTGGTATGTAGGCACGGCTGATGCTGTCTACCAAAATTTATTCTTTGTTAAAAGAGAAGAATCTGAATATGTGTTAATTCTTTCGGGGGACCACGTCTATAAAATGGATTATCGGAAAATGCTTGAGTTTCATATTGAGCATAAAGCTGAGATTACCATTGGAGCAGTTCTTGTAGAAAAGGAGCGGGCAAAATCTTTTGGTATTATGCAGATAGACAATAACGGCAAAGTTGTTGATTTTAAAGAAAAGTCAAAAAATCCTTTTACTTTGCCTAATTTACCCGATTATTCTCTTGCTTCTATGGGAATATATATATTCAACCGAGAAACATTAAATAAACTTCTTGCTCATGATGCAAAAATACAAAGTTCATCTCATGATTTTAGCAAAGACATCATACCGTTTGCTATATCTAACAAAAATGAAGTATTTTCTTATCGTTTTGTGGATAAAAATAACGAGCAGGCATATTGGCAGGATGTTGGCACAATTGATGCTTTTTATAATGCAAATATGGATCTTTTGTCTCCTTTACCTGGACTAAACCTTTATGATAAAAACTGGCCATTTTTTACTCATGCAAGACAGCTTCCTCCGGCGAAATTTACTTTTAGAGAAATTAGTGGAGAGAAGATATTTGGTTATGCAAAAGATTCCTTAATAGCTGATGGCGTGATTGTGGAAGGAGGGACGATCCTTCATTCTGTTATTTTTCCAAAGGCAAGGATTGGTGTAAAGAGCAACATTAGAGACTCAGTTATATTTAATAACACAAATATCGGGAAAAATACCCGCATAAAGAGAGCAATTATAGACAAAAGGGTCATTGTGCCAGATAATGTAAAGATAGGATTTAATCGAGAAGTTGATGAAAAATATTTTTATGTGTCTAATTCTGGCATTGTTGTAATACCACGGGGATACATGTTTCCTAAAAGTTTTCCGCGTATATCGATTTAAGGAAGTGATGAAATGAATAAAAAAAGTTATGATGAAATGAATAAAAAAGAGCTTTTAGATGTGGCAAAGCGTTACGGAATAAAGGGAAGACACAAGATGAATAAAACAAAATTAGTGAGTGCAATTAAACTTAGAGATAAAATGAAAGAAAAAATTGCTAAAAGTGAAGGAAAAATAAAAAGAAGAAAACTTGATGTGAGCTACGGAGTGAATCATTTAGAGCTTCTTCCTAAAGAGCCCGGCAATGTTTATGTACACTGGAAGATTGTAGGCAAAGAAAAAAAATCAGACATCTTTCTTCGGCTAAGAAATAAGGGCAAGACAGTGCTTGAAATTCCCGTTGCCTCATACAAAGGTAAAGGATATTTGCGTGTTGAAGAAGGTAAGTCTTTAGCAGCTTCTATTGGGTTTAAAAAAGGAAAAAGGTTTGTTTCTGTCATTTCCTCCGAAGAGATTGTTGTTCCCCGCAGTAAGCCTTCGGCGAAGAAAACGACTAAATGGGCTTATGTGAATCCGAATACAGGGAGGATTGTGAAGAGGCAAAAGAAAGTACAAGACAAAAACACTCTTGAAGAAAAGAAAAAAAAGACCGAAAAAACTGCAAAGACAGTAAAATATATAAAAATTCCTAAAGAACGATGAAAGGCAAGCGGGGATATCTCAGTATTGTATTGCACTCCCACCTTCCTTTTGTCAAGCATCCTGAGCATGAATTTTTCCTCGAGGAAAACTGGCTTTTTGAGGCAATTAGTGAGACGTATCTTCCGCTTTACATTTTGTTTGAAAGATTAAAAAGAGAAGGCATTAAATTCCAGCTCACAATATCCATAACCCCTCCACTTATTTCTATGTTAACAGATCCTTTACTTATGAGGCGGTACCAGCGCTATCTTGATAGTAGGCTATCTTTTTTGAGAGATGAAATTATAGAAAATAAAGTAAATGCAAGAGAAAAAGAGATTTTACTATTTTATTTGGATAGATTTAAGGAACTTAATTATTTTTTTGATGTAAAATTAAATAGAGATATTCTTTCAGGTTTTAAAAAGTTTCAAGAACAAGGATTTCTTGAAATAATTACTTGCACTGCAACGCATGAGATACTTCCTCTTGAGCTAAACGAGCGGATACGAGAAATGCAAGTTGAAGTTGGCATTGAAGCATATAAACGCACATTCGGACGTGCCCCCAGAGGAATATGGCTTGGCGAGTGTGCTTATACAAATGGCGTGGAAAAGATCCTTGCAAATAACGACATTAAATTTACTTTCCTTGATACACACGGTATTTTATATGCGGAACCCCAGCCACTATATGGCGTGCACGCGCCAATTTATTCTGAAGAAGGCGTTGCATTTTTTGGAAGAGACCCAGAAGCCTCAAAACAGGTATGGAGTGCAAAGGAAGGTTATCCTGGCGATTTTAACTACAGGGAATTTTACAGGGATATTGGGTATGAAATCCCGGTTGAAAAAGTAAACAAGTATCTACATCCCGGGGGATTTAGGTTTGATTCCGGCATTAAAATGCACAAGATTACCGGGAATATGCCGCTTGGCAAAAAAGAGCTGTACGATAGAGAAAAGGCCATTAAGACAGCAAATACTCATGCGGGTAATTTTATGTTCAACATAGAGAAGGAGGCGGAGTATCTGCTTAGCATTATGGACAGAGAGCCCATCATTGTTGCTCCGTTTGATACGGAGCTTTTTGGACACTGGTGGTTTGAAGGGCCAGATTTTATTGAATCTCTTTTGAGAAAAATCTATAAATATTCAGATAAGATTGAAACAATTACACCCTTTAATTATCTAAAAAAATATCCCACCAATCAATTGTCTCTCCCTGCTCCATCCACGTGGGGTGACGGAGGGTACTTTAGTGTTTGGCTCAACGAGAAAAATGATTGGGTGTATTCTCACCTTTATATGATGGGGAAAAGGATGATAGAACTGGCTGAGAAAATAATAACTCCTGACAATACTATTGAGCGGGCACTGACTCAGATGGGAAGAGAATTGCTTCTTGCTGAGAGTAGCGACTGGACATTTCTTATCACAACAGGAACTGCATCAAACTATTCGATAGATAGAGTAAAATTTCATATTAATGCATTTAATGAGCTTTACGGAGAAGTAAAAAGTAATATAATTGATAAAAATTTGCTGGAGTTTTTAGAAGAGAGAGACAGTATTTTTCCGTTTCTTAATTACAGAGTATTTCGGCGCAAAAAATAGAATACAAAAATGTTATAACGAGAAAGACGTATAAATTTAGATGAGTTAAGGAGGTTTTTATGGTATTTGACAGAGACAATCTTTTTGGTGAATTAAGAAATCGAGTAAGGGATGAAAATCTCATAAAACATATGCTTGCAACAGAAGCTGTTATGAGGGCTATTGCAAGAAGATTGGGCGAAGATGAGGAAAAATGGGGTATCACAGGATTATTGCACGATATCGATTACGAATTAACCAAAGACGACCCTGAAAAACACAGCTTAATAGGTGCAGAGTGGCTGAAAGAGCTAGGCCTTCCGGAGGACGTAGTTTATGCTGCAAAAGTACATAATGAAAGACATGGATTCCCCAGAAAGACGCCGTTAGATAAATCACTGTACGCTGTGGACCCAATTACTGGTTTCATCATGGCGGTTGGGTTGGTTATGCCTGACAAAAAATTGGCTACAGTACGAGTTAAATCTATAAAGAAAAAATTCAAAGACAAAAGTTTTGCAGCAGGTGCAAGCAGGGATCAGATGGAGACTTGCGAGGAAGAGCTTGGCATTCCCCTTAACGAGTTTTTTGAAATTTCACTTAAAGCAATGCAAGAGATAGCAGACGAGTTGGACTTATAGAAAGATAATTCAGCTCCAAAATTGACTGTTGCGTATATTATTATAGACTACTGAATAATTATGGCATAAGAAAAATTTTAAATGTGAATAATCCACTTTGAAGGCGGTAAATTATTACGATGAATCATTCAATAAAAACAGGATTTAGTTTTGGTTTGACCTCCGGAGTAATTACAACTTTGGGACTGATAGTGGGCTTACATTCTGGCACGCACTCAACGCTTGTGGTTCTCGGTGGAATATTAACAATTGCAATAGCAGATGCATTTTCGGACGCATTGGGTATTCATGTTTCTGAAGAAGCGGAAGGCAAACACACAGAAAGAGAAATATGGGAATCAACAATCTCAACTTTTGTATCCAAATTTGTTATTGCGTTGTCGTTTGTTATTCCTCTTTTATTATTTCAATTATCAACAGCAATTATTATTAGTATAGTCTGGGGTCTATTTTTATTAACTGCTTTTAATTTGTACATTGCCAGAGGGCAAAAGACAAAAACATGGAAAGTAGTAGCAGAGCATTTGATTATTGCGCTGATAGTCATAGGTATAGCTCATTTTGTTGGTGACTTGATTAGTACAATGTTTGGTTAAATAAAGTATTTTTTGGGTGTATCAATTATATAAAGAGATAATTAGTTAGCTAACAAATTTTTGCACAAGAAAGTATGCAATTTTTACGGGAATTTTTTTGGTTCTTTGCGCTTTTTTGTAAAATTTTTTGTACGAAATGTATCCAGATGAAACGCTTTCCATGGCTTGCTGCATTGTACTTTTACTGATAATAACATTTTTTATTAGAGGCAAAAATGGGT
>JAYELD010000044.1 GCA_034717215.1 Caldisericota bacterium | reverse complement strand
AAAGTTGCATTCTCGCAGCTTTTACACCTTTAGAAGATTTTTTGATTTCTGCAATTACTATATTTCCACCCTCTTTTTTAACAAGATCTATTTTCATATTTCCTATCTGAATTTCCTTCTTTTCTCTTTTGTAAGATTGTTCTCCAATCAATGTCCCAATCTCAAGATAAAAATTATCCAGATGCGGATTAACTTCATGCGCAAAAAACCAGAGCTTCCTGTAACATATATAATAAGCATTTACAAGATTCCCAGTGATAGAGCGGTTCACATTCATATTCGCTCAAATGCTAACATATGATGTAAAGTTTTTGTTTGCTCTTTCTATCTTAATAGGCAAAATGTAGAACTTTTTCTTCCTTTTAGTTTTCGCTGGACTGTATGTATTCACATTATCAAAGGTCACGGTTTCATCAAAATCATCCATTTCAACAATCAGTCCTGGTGAAAGATTAGTAAATCTGTCATCAAGAAGTTCTGAATATTCCTTCCCTAAAGTTGTACTGTCTTTGAATTTGACAAATTGAAAAAAACAGCCCTTTTTGCCAAAATAGTTTATCCTCGGAAGCCACTGCTTCAAGAGGTCTTTTGCTTTTTCATTTCGAATTATAACAGCAATCTTTATATCACCAGCAAAGTACACATATTCTCTAAATCCCACCGTTGACTGAAAGTTAATTTCAGGATGTTCTTTCTTTGTTTCTGAATGAGGTTCTTTTTGTATCTTCAAGAAACAGTTATTTACTACCAGTCTTCCTGGAAGAGAAAACCGCATATCTAACTCTTTAATTAAATCAAAGTTATCTATTGCTAATTGGAGTGAGTCATAAGTGATAATTGCATTAAGTAATGCCATTTTCGCTGCATACGGTGAAGGTGTGAGAAGACTCTTGGCTCCAGAACTTGTAGCTCGGCTCTGTTTCAAGGAGAAAAGAGTCGTTGGTCTATAAATCACTTCCAGCCACATTTATTCCTCCTTTTCGTTCTCTTTCTTTTCGTTCTCTTTCAGTTTCAATGGTTCCGTGTTGTTTATAATCTCCTGGAATTTTTCAGTAAACTCCTTTAACGATTTAAATTTTTCAACTGTTACACTATTATCGGCAATTTTGTTAAGGTTTTCGGCTATTTCTAGTATTTCTTCGTCATAGTCCTTATTCAGAGCACTTACCGTTGGAGCAGGAATAGAATTTGACGAGTAGGAAATCACTCCCTCAAAGTTCACTATATGGGGATTTTGGGTGTTTCTCATCGCTCCAGTTGGTTTTAAAAAAGTATAAAGAATAGATTTGAGCAATGCTTGATACCGTGATATCCTTTCATTGTCACCAATAGCATAGGTTTTTGAGATATCGTTGTATCCTATGCGGCAGGTATCAAAGTTAGAAACCAGAGCATATATACCAGAGTTTGCAGGACGATGGAAAATATTCTGACCTATGTTTGCCATTTCTTCTCCTTCGCCAGTCCCTTTTCCCGCGTTTGGAACGAGTTTAACATGGAAAAAATTCTCTGTCTTGCTTGCCTCTGGTAAAGCAATAAGCCAGCCAAACTCAGCTACAGATTTTCTCGGAAGGTTCTTGTTATTGTTAGTTACAAGGATACCCTCCATATCATCAATGGCGCAGGTTTTTAGCAATTTATCCATTACTTCTTCATCTGGATCCGTTTTCTTAAATGACTTTGTAAATTGCGCATCATCAGTTATTCTATTAGCATTGAAAACCTTACAGGAACTACATAAATTCAGTCCTGTCTCTATGGCCACATTATACAGGTGCTGTGCCTGAATGTGCTTTAACATATCTCCACTTACTGCATTTACCGGTGCAGGTTTTCCTTCCTTGTCAATGATGGTTACCTGTCTGGTCAAAATCTGATTTCCTTCTCCTCCCTCATTATTAAGAGAATGCATATCAAGGATGATTCTCCCGCTAATTGAGAGAGAACTAATCTCTTTCTTGTTTTCTTTCTTTCCCATTTCTACCTCCTTTTTAAATTAAATTTTCTATACACCTTCTTTTCTTTCCAATGCATAGCCATAAGCTGTAAGGAGCTTCCCAACAATAGAGGAACCATACCCATCTATAAGACTTATGACTTCCTCTATATCATTTGTTTTTACTGTTGCCCTTACCTTGCCAGCCTTGAAGTCTTCAGGGTGATGCTCCACATATCTTGCAGTTTCAGCATTGTAAAGTGCAATAAATTCAGACAAATATTCAACAAGGTCATTTTTGTATGGTGATTTTCTCTTCAAGTCCTGTGCCATTCCATAATGAACATCAAATCTCTTATCACCTCTCACCTTTGCATATTGAGCACTAATGGTGGCATTTCTTATTGCTTTTGCTACATTCTGAAATCCCTGTGATTCCAGAACAGGTTTGAATCTTTCTTCTGTCATAAATACCTCC
>JAYELD010000043.1 GCA_034717215.1 Caldisericota bacterium | reverse complement strand
GGCTGGAGTGAAATCTAAATTAATGATAGGAAATTGGTTTTTCTGTTGTTGTTGATTTTCCCTCCATTTCATCAAATTCCCATCCTCTAAGCAATTTCGTCATTAATTTATTAGGGGTCAGGTCTTGAAATATCACTTTTCGTATCCCCCCAATTTTTTTAATATCAAGAAAGATCGTTTGTAAAGCATTTCTTCCGGAAGTGATGTAATAAATTGCTCCTGAAAATTATATCCGTAATGGCCTGGTCATACTGCAAAGATAATATAGCTTTTGTTATATTTCAAGACCTGACCCCCATACACTCTCAGGAGGGGGAATATCCCCCTCCTGAATCCGGTATTATTTTACAGATTTTAAACAATAATCATCTACGTTTAGCTCAGGCAGCGTGTTTTCCGGAAGATTCCTGAAGTATTCAACAAGAGGAACAGCATAATTTACAAATGTGTCTTCAAAAACATTTTTGTCAACATCCTGAACTCTTTTAAAGGAATAATAGCCATCTTTTCCAAGGGCTATAAATGAGTTAGTTACCACTTTATATATTTTATTCGGATCTATCGGAGCCCATTTCTTTGTCTTCCTATCCTTAACCTCAAGATTTAAGATTCTGCTTCCCTGTTCAGCCGATTTATCAACATCATATCTCAGGTGTGAAGCATAAGGAAAAGCACCGGTAGAACCAGAAGTGAGTGAGTAGTGTGTTCCCTCTTCTAAAACTTGCTGTATATCAGCTCCACTCATTTTTATAGTAACTATTGTATTAGAGAATGGAAGAGCAGTATATGCATCTGCTGTTGTGAAATCCCCATCCTTTAAAGCTGTTCTAACCCCACCGGCATTCTGTATGGTAACATCTGCAGAATACGTATAGGCTAAAAATGCATCAGCTATGACATATGCAGCATAACTTCCTGTAGGAGTTTCTCCTTTTTTAAAAGGTTCGGGAATCCTATCAAAAGGCATAGTTTTTGTGACTCTACCAATTTTAACCTGCTTATAAGATTCCAGTTCTTTTTTGTATGGTTTCAAAATCTTTTCTGTTGCCGGATCCGGAACCTGTATTTTAACCGTTTCCAGTCCATCAATAATGTCTATTATTTTCTTGGTTTTTTCTTCGGGGACTTCATTCCATTTTTTATTTTCATCTCTTGTCAAGAACGGACCTTCAACCAGAAGCTCTGTCCTCCCCTTGCAGGAAATAATTCTTCCCTCCGTATCAAATTTAATATTCATAATACCAAGACCATGAGCATACTCCCACGCCTGGGCAATATAAACCGTTTCTCCATCAGGATTACCGACTAATGTAGGATATTCTCCGGTTACATTTAAATTCAGGGATTTTAATTCTCCGGTAGAATCTAAAAGATTATGAGTATCGCCGCCTATGATAACATCTATTCCGGTAACTTTCTTAGCCAGGCTTATATCCTCATCGTATCCCAGGTGACTCAACAGTATAATTTTATTTATATTCATATCTTGCAATTCTTTGACCATAGCCTTGACTGTTTCAATTTCATCGGAAAATTCAACAGCATCAGATACCATAGATGACTCAACGGTTTTTACAACTTTTAAAACGCCGATGATACCAACTTTTTCGCCGTTTATTTCTTTAATTACGTAAGGTTTTATATCCGATTTAAAAAGAGGGCTTCTTTTCGTAGGATGAACATTTGCTCCAATTATCGGAAACTCTGCAATTTCGATAAGTTTTGCCAGCTGTTCTTCGCCTTCATCAAATTCATGGTTTCCCAGTTCGTAAGCATCCAGTTTAAGCATATTGAAAATTTTAAAATCCACCTCGCCTTTAAATAAACTGAAATACAAAGTTCCGCATAACTCGCCACTATTCAGCACTATTGTATTCTCGTTTCGAAGTTCATTGATTTCACTTACGATCCGGGACATCCCTCCCAATTGCATGCGGATATTCTCTCCGTCCATATACAAGCCATACAATTCACCTTCAAGATGTGAGTGATGATCATTTGTATGAAGAATCTGTAAAATAAAGTTTTCACTTGTACCCTGCGCCAAACCGGCACCTGTAAACACGATACTCAGTAACAACGCAGCCACTAACCCCAAAATTATTTTTCTTTTCATCTTATTTTTCCTCCTAAAAAAAATATTTTAAAATACTATAATTTTTCAATAAAAATTACTTTTTTATCTCGCCTCCTTTCATCAATCTCCCACTACTATCAGGGACACATTCTATTTTTTCTATGGGTTCGCTTTCCATTTTATAAGGTCTTCCTTTTATTGGCTCTTACACCCCTTCCCTATCTATTAGGGTTTGTAGTGAAAATAAGAAGCCCAGTTTTCTCCATATTTATCATATATGTTAACTAGGCCATGTTTACCTTCTGTTTCCCAACCAATTGCTACGCGAAGATCTCCCCTGTTATTA
>JAYELD010000042.1 GCA_034717215.1 Caldisericota bacterium | reverse complement strand
ATATTGGGATTTATCTTAGCATAAATGAAATTACAATTCGCAGTTTATTCAAAATTTGTTATAATTGAAAGCAGAATGAATAAAAAGATAAATACAATCAAACAGATAGTTAAAGAAGAGCTTTCATCCTCTTCGCATGACCTTGAGCATACATTCAGGGTGTTTGAGCTTGCATGTATGCTTGCAAAAAAAGAACAGACTGTCGATATGGAGATAGTAGAGATTGCTTCTTTGTTGCATGATATTGCGCGTGTAAAAGAGGATTCAGATTTGAGCGGAAACATTGACCATGCTCTTTTAGGTGCCGAAATGGCGGAAAAGATATTACGCAGTCTGAACTATCCGGAAAGTGTAGTTCAAGGCGTAAAACATTGCATACAAACGCATCGTTATAGGGGGGAAACTTCACCAGAAACAAAAGAAGCACAGATATTGTTTGATGCTGATAAACTTGATGCTATTGGAGCTGTAGGTATTGCACGAGCTTATATGATAGCAGGTGAAAGAGGAGAAAGCATATATATTGATGTTGATTTAAACAGCTATATGAAAGAAAATTTATTAGATGGAAAAATTAACGGTCGTATCAAGGATATCTCAAGACATGCACCTAATATTGAGTTAGAGACAAAATTCAGATATATTCCAGAAAGACTTTTTACAGACACAGCAAAAAAGATAGCAGAGAAGAGAATTGCGTTTATGGAAGGTTTTTTTTCCACACTAAAAAAAGAAATAAACGGATCACTCTGAATGAAAAATAAGGAAATAGCTCAAAAATTTTATGAACTTGCTGAATTATCAGAATTAGCCGAAGAAAATCCTTTTAAAGCGAGAGCATATTTAGAAGTAGCGCAGCAAATAGAAAATTTACCTGCACCAGTAGAAGCTTTGGCAAGAGAAGGCAAACTTACTTCCGTTAAAGGGGTAGGGAAGGCCAGTGCTAATAAAATACTTCAATATCTTAACACGGGGCATATTGATAAACTTGAAGAGCTAAAGAAAAAAATACCCGAGTCACTTCTAGATCTTAAAAAAATACCTGAGCTTGGCATAAGACGTACAAAAATTCTTTTTGATACATTGGATATAAAATCTGTGGAAAGTTTGGAAAAAGCTGCAATGCAAGGCAAAATCAGAAATCTTCCTGGGTTTGGAGAGAAAATAGAAAAAAGAATATTAAAGGGCCTTAAAGATATAAAGAATAGGCAATGGGAGCGTCTATCTATCGGTATTGCTCTCCCTCTTGCTGAAAGTATCGTTGATGAGTTAAAAAAATATTCTCCTGTCGAGAAAATAAAAATTTGTGGCAGCATCAGAAGAATGAAGAGAACTATTGGAGATATCGATATCCTGGTTGTGTCAAACAATCCTGTAGCTGTGATGGATAAATTTGTTTCATTTGATATGGTAAAAAATGTTATTGTCAGGGGCGAAAAAAAGTCGTCTATTCTTTTGACTAACAATATTCAGGTAGATCTCAGAATTGTCCAAAGGGAGTCATTTGGTGCTGCAATCCAATATTTTACAGGTTCAAAGGAGCATAACATAAAAATTAGAGAGTTGGCTAATAAAAGAAATTTGAAGATAAACGAATATGGTGTGTTTGATCTTAGTACAAACAAATGTATTGCGAGAGAGACAGAAGAAAGTATTTACAAATCTATTGGCTTGTCATGGATTCCACCGGAGATGCGGGAGGACAGGGGAGAAATAGAGTTAGCAATTGAAGGCAAGTTGCCGAAACTCATTGAACTAACGGATATAAGGGGAGATATTCATTTACACTCGCTTTATTCAGATGGCGTAAACAGTATTGAAGAAATGGCGCAACAAGCTATTCAGCTCGGTTACAGTTATATAGTCATTACAGATCATGCAAGGGCCTTGGGCGTTGCAAATGGTCTTTCAATTGAACGTTATAAGGAAGAGAAAAAAGAAATAGAGCAATTAAATAGGAAATTTGCTCCGTTCAAAATATTTTTGGGTACCGAACTAAATATACTTTCGGATGGGCGTATTGATTTCTCCGATGAAGAGCTTAATCTCTTTGATATATGTCTTGTTGGCATTCATTCGGGAATGAATCAGGAAAAAGAAAAGATGACTAATCGCATTATAAAAGCGATGTCTTATAGTGGTGTGAGGGTTATTGCTCACCCTATGGGCGGAATCATTGGCTGGAGAAATAATTATGATGTAGATTTAGATTCGGTGTTTAAAGAGGCGCAAAAGCGCGATGTTCTTGTGGAAATTAATGCCTCGCCACAACGATTAGATTTGGATGATATAAATGCAAGAAGAGCAAGAGAGATATATAAT
This sequence comes from Caldisericota bacterium, assembly GCA_034717215.1. Classification (NCBI taxonomy): domain Bacteria; kingdom Pseudomonadati; phylum Caldisericota; species Caldisericota bacterium. Next base: position 108 of record JAYELD010000042.1, on the reverse strand, counting down.
CTGAAGTTTGAAATAGGAACCGATGCACATTCAATTGATGGAATGAAAGATATGCGGTATGGCGTAGGCGTTGCAAGGCGGGCTTGGCTTACAAAAGACGATGTCATA
>JAYELD010000041.1 GCA_034717215.1 Caldisericota bacterium | reverse complement strand
TTATTTATCTGGCAGTAATTGCATTTCCAGTAATGTCCTCAGTTTTATTAAGTTTTACCAAATATAATGTTTATAAAAATACCGCGGTCTGGATCGGGCTGGCCAATTATATAAAAATATTTAAAGAACCGGTTTTTTGGTTTTCGGTAAGGAATAACTTATTTATTATTTTTGTATCTGTTTTTGGTCAGATACCGATTGGATTTATACTGGCATACATTATATACAGAAAACTTGTAAAATATAGAAACTTTTTTCAATCGATGGTTTTTCTTCCCAGCATCATTTCAACGGTAATTGTAGGAATCCTCTGGTCGAGTCTTTTTTCACCGATTGGAGCCATAACAAAAATTATTCAAAGCATTACCAAAAATCCGGATTACGTGATGAGCATAATGACTAATAAAAATTTGGCGATGTTACCGATAGGGTTTGTGCTTCTCTGGATGTATACGGGAACTTATCTGATTATCTTTCTTGCCAATTTGCAAAATATTAATCCGGATGTTATTGAAGCTGCGCAAATTGATGGGGCGACAAACAGTCAGATTTTAACCAAAGTTATTATTCCACAACTTTACGGGGTAATAGTATTAACTATGATTTTGGCTATATCCGGCAGCTTAAAGAGTTTTGATTTGGTTTTTGCCATGACCGGTGGAGGGCCTGCCTATTATACAAACTTATTGGCTATTTATATGTATAATTACTCTTTTATATATGCTAATTATGGGGTGGGTTCTGCCATTTCTACAGTTATGGTTTTTATGTGCATTGTTTTAATATTTATAATTCGAGTTATCAGATCAAAAATTGAACCTATGGAGGATTAAATTTTGTTCAATATTATTTTAAGTATAAGGGAAGAGCAAAAATATCCTACTGTAATGACGCAAAAAGAGATTTTTAACAAAACAACAATGTATGCAATTTTTATATTATTTACTGCATTAACTATTTACCCTTTAATTTGGCTTTTTTATTCTTCGTTTAAACCGCTTATAGAGATTATCAAGAATAGTCTTGCTTTACCCAAAAAACCAACATTCGATAATTATATCCAGGCAATAAAGATTGGAAAGTTGGGCCTATATATGATAAATAGTATAATTTATACGACTGTTTCTACAACGATAACTATTATTTTTTCTATGATGGCCTCTTTTGCATTTGCTAAAATAGAAAATAGGGCAAGCTCGTTTTTATATAATTTATTCTTAATAGGCTTACTTATTACCATTCAGGCAATTCTCATCCCATTATTTATTGCGGAAACCCGGGCCGGGTTAACTGATACCTATTTTGGGGTAATAATTGCCTATGTAGCAATTAATCTTCCTTTAGCGGTTTATTTGGGTACAGAATATATTAAAAAGATACCAGATTCTTTTATTGAGGCAGCACAAATAGAAGGTGCTACTTATTGGAAAATTTTTACCAGTATTATTTTACCAATATGCCGGCCGGTTATTGTCACCATTCTTATCCTTACTTCCTTTGCCTGTTGGAATGAATTTATACTCGTATTTATTCTTACTGCTAGCGATAGAACGAGAAGTCTTCCGGTAGGTATTTATTCGTTCTCTGGTCCACTTGCCTCAGAATATGGTATGCAGTTTGCAGCTTTGGTTATCGGAATAACTCCTATGATCATTCTATATGCAATATTTCATAAACAAATTACCAAAGGTTTTGCCTCGGGAGCAATAAAAGGTTAATACTTATTTAAATATCTGTAAACATAGTACAAAAGTTATAGAATCTTATAATGATGGGGATTTAAAAAGCCCTAAAGGCAGAGATTGAATATTAAATATATAAATATATTAGAAGGTTTTATAAACAAAAATTAGAGGAAAAAAACAAAGTGGATAAAGAAAAAGTAATTTTAGAAAAATTACACCAGATGAGCCTTGAAGAAAAAATAGGCCAAATGTTTCAAATAGGTTTTTTCGGGACAAAGATTACCCCGAAAGTAGAAGAAATGATTAAAAATTATCATGTGGGAGGCATAATATACTTTCGGCGTAATATTGAGTCACTCCGCCAATTGTCTGAACTTTCTAATGAATTACAGAAATTCTCAGTAAATCATAGACCGGGATTGCCATTAATAATTTCTATTGACCAAGAAGGCGGGATAGTACATCGGTTAATCGGTGAGGGAACGCATTTTCCGGGAAATATGACTTTAGGGGCAACAAGAGATGCGGAATTGGCCAAAAAAATGGGACAGGTGGTTGCAAATGAATTAAAAGCAGTAGGAATTAATATGGATTTTGCTCCTGTTTTAGATGTTAACAATAATCCCTTAAATCCTGTTATAGGGGTACGTTCTTTTGGGGAAGATCCTTCTCTGGTTGCTGAACTAGGTGTAGCTTTTATAAAGGGTATACAATCAGAGGGGGTTATTGCTTGTGGCAAACATTTTC
>JAYELD010000040.1 GCA_034717215.1 Caldisericota bacterium | reverse complement strand
AAACAAAAAAAGAAGATTTACCTTGAGATCGCCACGTCACTTCTCTTCGTTACGTTCCTCGCGATGACGAAAGTAGAGAGTCTTTGCACTTTTTCTTGTCATTGCGAACATTTCGAAGAAATGTGTGGCAATCTCCTCCTTAACAACAAACAATTCACGGGTCTTTGCGAGCCGAAGGCGAAGCAATCTCCTCTTTAACAACAAACAATTGTTTTAAAAGAATAATAAACGGAAAAAAGTAATATTACCCTGGGACTGCCACGCTCCTGTTAGTCAACTTGGCGTAATGCGTGCCAAGGAAAAGAGCGCAGTGACAGAGAGAGGGTGTTCTTGCAAATATTCTAAAACTCGTTAAAAAGAATATAGAATTTGTACGTTGGAGGTTAATATTTGAATATATTCAATAAAATAAGGCATTCCCGCATTTTACGGAAGCAGTCCGTAACCGAGGCAACACTAATCATTATAATTATCACATTCCTCAGCAAGATTGTAGGGTATGCCCGGGAAGTGCTCGTTGCAAATTACTTTGGCGCAACGGCACAAACTGACGCTTTCCTTATTGCAATGCTTGTGCCTGCTATGATTCTTGGCCTTATCGCAGGTGGTTTGCAGGCAGTAATTATTCCTATTTACACGGAACGCAAAAAGAAAGATCCTGCGCAAGCCCGCATTTTTGTAAATCAAGTTTTCTTTATCACCGTACTTTTCCTCCTTGCTCTATCCATTATTATGTTTATTTTTCCTGCATTTTTTATAAAAGCTGTTGCATACGGTTTTAAGGGGGACAGGCTTTCTCTGGCAGTATACTTTATGCGCTTCCTTATTATCTTTGGCTTCTTCAATGTTCTGGTTGGTTTTCTCACAGGCCTATACCATGCAGAAAAGCAATTCCTCTATCCTGCAACGCTTGGGCTTATCGGGAATAGCTTAATCCCTCTTTCTTTATTTTTCCTTCACTCCCCTCTCGGCATAAATAGCTGGACAGTCGGAGAGCTTGCGTTTTCTTCATTTTTATTCTTTAGCCTATTTATTGTGCTTTTCTTAAGGAGAAATTTTTTCAGAGTGTTACAATTAAACAATGTTGATTGGCCGTCAATGCGCCATTTTGGCGCACTTCTTCTCCCTATCATTGCTATTTCAGGAATAAGCGTAATCAACCGGGTTGTTGATAAAACTGTTGCTTCATCTCTTGCTGCTGGCTCTATTGCAATATTAAACTTTGCTCAAAAGGTATACCTTATTCCACTCGGGCTTTTTGCAATGCCGCTTGCCGTTGCTGTGTACCCTACGTTTTCATCACTTGCCACGGAAAAGAATTATAAAGGTTATGCAGAAACATTTAAACAATCAATGTCTTTTATGATATACTTAATGATCCCTATTTCTGTCATCTTTATCACGCTTTCTCAACCCATTGTTAGGATTCTTTTTCAGCATGGCGCATTTACGGGAAGCGACACAGTGGTTACCGCATTTGCTGTATCAATGTATTCATTGGGCCTTTTTGCTTTGGCTGCAAATGATATTCTAAGGCGGAGCTTCTTCTCTTTTCAGGATACAAAAACGCCACTGTACTTAAGCATTATCATTGTTGCAATAAATATTATCGGTAATCTCATACTCTCTCGCATTCTTGGTGCGGGAGGCATCGCCCTTGCTACTGCCATTGCAGCAACAACTGGTCTATTCCTCTATGCGTATGCACTCCGCAAAAAGCAATATATCAAAGGGCTTCGTTATATGCCTCTACTTAAAGAAGGTATTAAAATTATTGCTATATCTATCTTTATTGGGTTTTTATCCATATCACTAAAGCCATACCTCAATGCCTCGCCCAATTTCATTATAAGCGTTGTGCGGTTTGCCCTTGTACTTCTTCTACTTACCGCTGCATATATACCGTTGACTTACCTGTTCAAATCTTACGGTTACTTTATCTTTATATCTCGCTTAAAAAGCTTTATAAAAAGATTTGTATATAAAAAATAAATAGAAATGTGTCATCCCGGGCCTGATCCTTGTCATTCTGGACTTGTTTCAGAATCTTATCTTTGATTTTTGTCTTGTCCTTGCACTTCTTCTTCGTCACCATGGGTCTTTGCGAGCCGAAGGCGTGGCAATCTCCTCCTTTGTCTCTGTCCTGTCATTGCGAACATTTCGAAGAAATGTGCGGCAATCTCCTCCTCAACAACAAACAATTGTTTTATAAAAACAAAAAAAAGAAGATTTACCTTGAGATCGCCACGTCACTTCTCTTCGTTACGTTCCTCGCGATGACGAAAGTAGAGCGTCCTTGCGCTTCTTTTTCGTCACCATGGGTCTTTGCGAGGACTTCGTAGAAGTCCATGGCAATCTCCTCTTTTTAATTTTTCTTTTTCCTTGTCATCGTATATACTACTCCAGGTTGTGAGGAAACATATCTTTGATTATACTTCGTATGTATGGTTGAAGATATGAGGGAAAGTGAGTAAGTTTGTTTCTGTCATTGGTTCATAGAA
>JAYELD010000039.1 GCA_034717215.1 Caldisericota bacterium | reverse complement strand
CTTTTTTGTAGGATATGTAACGGATCCTTTATAATCCCATGCGTGAGTGCTATAGTTGTATTCCTCAATAAGAAATTTTAATGGCCAAATTCCCGAATAAGAATAGTCCCACCTTAGGTAAATATTTGTTCCGGATGAATAAGCGGCAAAGTTTGCTGGTATAGGAATTGAAGTCGAGATAGCCGATGAAGTTTTTACCCCAATAAATGAAGTTATTAACAAGATAGCAAGCATTACTGCAAAAAATTTTTTCATGATGTCCCTCCTTTTTATAATTCCCCTTGTAAAAAAATTATGCTAAATTATAACATTATTTTTATGTTATTCAAATATAATTTTTAGAATTTTTTCTTGCCTGTTAATTTTCTTTTAGTATACTATGTAAGATGATAAAGGAGGAGTATATGGGAGAAATATCGATTTTTCTCGGTGGACAAGCTGGTGAAGGTATCAAACGTGGCGCACTTACCATAGGAAAGCTACTAAATCTATATGGATACCATATTTTTATTATGGATGATTATGTCTCGACGATTCGAGGGGGGCAGGATTACAGTGAAGTGCATGCCTCTCAACAGGAAGTTTTCTCACAATCTAGGAGCGAGGATATTATATTTTCTTTCCACCAGGATGTCTATGAACGGTATAAGGGTAAATTAAAAGAAAACGGAATTGTTGTTCTTGATGGAGAAGACGGATTAAATGTTCCGTTCAACAAAATCTTGAAAGGGCATAAAGGTATTCCTGTGATGAAGCCATCAATAGTGCTTGGCATAATTAGCTATATTACAAATATTCCATTTTCGCTTGTAGAAAAAGTGCTTAAATCTGAATTTAAAGGAAAAGGACAGAAAAATATCGAGCTTGCACAATACGGTTTTAATTTAGCAAAAGAGAAAAATTTTCCTAAAATATCTTTATCATGCGGAGTTAAGTCTCCCTATCCGATTGTTTCAGGAAACGAACTAATTGCATTAGGAGCTGTATATGGCGGCATGAAAATTTATGCGGCGTACCCAATTACACCTGCGAGCTCTGTTTTACATTTTCTTGCAAGAGAATCAAAAAGGTTACATATTGCTGCTGTTCATACTGAAGATGAAATTTCTGCAATTATGATGGCTATAGGTGCAGCTTATGCCGGCGTACCTGCTATGGTTGGAACATCCGGACCTGGCATTGATTTAATGAGCGAGGCGATAAGCCTTGCGGGTGGGACAGAAATTCCAGTGGTGATACTTGATTCTCAGCGCGCAGGGCCTACTACAGGCGTGCCTACATATACTGAGCAGAGTGACTTAAACGAGGTATTATATACGGGACACGGAGAGTTTCCCCGTATTGTACTTGCTCCTGGTAGCATTGATGAGTGTTTTGAACTTTCAGTAAAAGCTTTTCAGTATGCTTGGTGGTATCAAACGCCTGTTTTTATTCTTTCTGACAAACATATTTCAGAGAGTAGTAAAACTGTAAATATATCTTTTGATAAACAGTTTAAATTACCTGTAAAATATTTTCAAGGAGACGTTGAATACAAACGGTATTTTGATACAGATGATGGTATTTCCCCTTTTGCAACCCCTGGCACAAAAGGAGTTGTTAACCATACAAATTCTACTGAACACACTGAAGAAGGGTATTCATCCGGCTTGCCCCATAATGTGATAAAAATGAAGGAGAAGAGGATGAAAAAGCAGGATACGATAAACCGTGATTTTCTTTCTGAACATACAATTAATATGTATGGGAACGTTGAAGCAAAAAATCTTATTGTCTCATTTGGCTCTCCAAAAGGAGCTATCCTTGAAGCAATTCAAGATTTGCCAGTAAAATATATGCAGATCGTCGTAGCTGACCCATTTTCATCTGAAAAGTGTAAAAATGTTTTTGATACAGTAACAAATATTATAGATGTTGAGCAAAACTCTACCGCCCAGCTTGCAAGGCTTGTTAAAGAAAAAACAGGCATTGAAATGAAAAATAAAATTCTTCGTTATGATGGAAGACCATTTGATTCATTTGAGCTCCGCAGGAAAATAGAGGAGGTATTGAAATGAACATAGGTACAACAAAAAAAATTCAATGGTGTCCAGGATGTGGGAACTATGCAATATATTCGGCGTTCAAAAAAGTTATTGAGAAAAATATTGAAAAGGGCAAACTCCAAAAAGAAAACATTGTTCTAATTTCTGGCATAGGTTGTCACGGGTACATTACAAATTACTATGATTTAAATTCTTTCCATCCGTTGCACGGGCGAGTACCTCCGCTTGCAACAGGAATGAAAATTGCTAACTCTAGTTTAATAGTAGTAGGTTTTGCGGGAGACGGAGATGTATATGCGGAAGGTATGAATCATATTGTACATGCAGCGCGGAGAAATACAGATATCACTATGATTGTGCATGATAACAGTGTATATGGGCTTACTACAGGGCAATTTACCCCGACATCACCAAGAGGATTTAAGGGGAGGTCGACGCCGTTTGGCAATGTAGAGAATCCAATTAACCCGATAAGCCTTATGATTGTCTCGCGAGCTACATTTGTAGCAAGGGGGTTTTCTGGAGAGCCGGGACACCTTGAACATCTTTTTGAGAGGGCGATTATGCACAAAGGATTTTCTATTGTTGATGTGATCCAGCCCTGCACAACATTTAATGATACCTATGCGTATTATAGAGAGCGTGTGTACAAGTTGGAGGAAACGAATTATGTTCCAGACAATTTTGCAACAGCTCTGAGTAAATCACTGGAATGCGGTGATAAAATTCCAATTGGTATCTTTTATGAAAAAAAAGGTACCAGCTTTGAAGCTGCTATAAGTGGAAGTGAAGATTTTTTAAAGAATCGTTCTATTCCTGATATAAGCACGGTGCTTTATGAAAAAATATGAAACAGTTCTTGTTACTCCTCATAATTAAAAGTTATACACATTATCCACAGCTTGTATTTTTAAAATAGGTGTTGCGCTTTAAATTTATTGTTGTAGGGTTTGACACATATTGAAATTTGATTTATACTTTTTTTACAAGGTAACATACACATGGGAAAGGAGAAAAATTTCATGAATAAAGTGTTAAAAAGAGACGGCAGAATAGTTAGCTTTAAGAGGGAAAAAATTGTCGATGCTATACAAAGAGCTGGACAATCTACAGGAGAGTTAACTGGAGATGACGTAAAACTTCTTGCCCATATTGTGATTACTGAAATAATCTATGAGAGTGGGGAAGAGCCAATCCGAATAGAACAAATACAGGATAAAGTTGAAGAAGTGTTGATGAGAAGGGGGTATTACAAAACTGCAAAGGCGTATATTTTATATCGGGAAAATAGAAGGCAGCTGCGTGCAATTAAAAATTATATCACCCCTGCATCAGTTGAAAAGTATCTTCAGCAAGGCACATGGGAAGTTCATGAAAACGCAAATATTGGTTATTCTGTACAGGGATTAAAATCATTTTTGGCTGGAAAAGCAGAAGCTGAATACTGGCTTAGTAAAGTTTATCCGCAAAAAATTGCAAACTTGCACAGGAATGGTGCAGTGCACATACACAATCTCTCTTTCTTTGGAAGCTATTGTGTCGGTTGGGACCTTGAAGATTTAATAAAGAGAGGATTTGGGGGTGTTCCCGGGAAACCATATTCAAAGCCAGCAAAACATTTTTCTTCTATACTCGGACAGATTGTAAACTTTCTTTTCACTCTTCAAAATGAGGTTGCAGGAGCTGTCGCCTTAAACTCTTTTGACACACTTCTTGCTCCATTTGTTTATTATGACCATCTCACTCAAAAGGAAGTGAAGCAGCAAATACAGGAATTTGTCTTTAATATGTCTCAAACAACAAGGACTGGAGGACAATCACCATTTTCTAACATTACTCTCGATATCCACCCCCACGTTCTGTTAGTGAATAAAAAAGTAGTTATTGGCGGGAAAGAACAGGATAAAAGATATGGAGAATTCCAAAAAGAAATTTATATGATTAACAAAGCTTTCTGGGAGACAATGATTGAAGGAGATGGGAATCATAGAGTTTTTACATTCCCGATACCTACAATTAATTTTACAAATGATTTTGATTGGGACAATCCCGAACTTACACCAATGTGGGAGGCAACTGCTAAATATGGTATACCATATGGTGCTAATTTTATTAATTCTGATTTAAAGCCAGAAGATGCAAGGAGTATGTGTTGTCGGCTTAAGCTTGATGTAAAACAGTTGAGAAAAAAAGGCGGAGGATTGTTTGGTGCAAATCCACTTACAGGAAGTATTGGCGTAATTACAATTAACATGGCACGAATTGGTTATTTATCAAGAAATGAGGAAGAATTTTTCTTATCTCTTGCTGAAATTATGGATGCCGCAAGAGATGGATTTGAAGTAAAAAGAAAAACAATTGAGGAATTTACAGAAAACGGACTTTATCCGTACTCACGCGTATATCTTGAATCTATAAAGAAAGTTACAGGACACTATTGGGATAATCATTTTTCCACTATTGGGCTTATTGGAATGAACGAGGCATTACTTAATTTTATAGGAAAAGACATAGGGAGCGAAGAAGGCATTGCTTTTACAATTAAGACAATGAATTTTATGCGTAATAAGCTGGAAGAATTTCAGGATGAAACAGGCCATATGTATAATCTTGAGGCAACACCAGCAGAGTCAACTTCGTATTCCCTTGCGGTAAAGGATAAGGAGAAATATCCCGACATCATCGTTGCAAATGAAAAAGAGGTACAAGAAGGTAATGCAGAACCATTTTATACCAATTCAACACAACTACCTGTGAATTATACAGACGATCCGTTTGAAGTAGCAGAAAAACAAGAAGAAATACAGTTACTCTATACCGGTGGAACTGTCGTACACTTTTTTTTAGGCGAATCACTGAATTACGGGGAGGAAGCTAAAATTTTCTTTAAGAAAATACTTACAAACTATAAGATTCCATACATTACAATTACGCCGACATTTAGCATTTGTCCTAAACACGGATATATTAAAGGTGAATGGAAATATTGCCCATACTGTGATGAAGAGCTTGTTAGTATTGCCGGAAGAAAAGAAACTAAAAACGTTGAAAGCAAAGATATCCCTACATTTAATATCGACAAATAGTCATCGATAAAGGAGGTGTTAAACGATGAACGCAAGAGAAGACGAAAAAGGTAACCTTATTTTGGAGAATGGAGAGGTTATCCCTGAAGAAAAAAGACAAAAAGTAGAAGTGTATTCACGAGTGGTTGGCTATCTAAGGCCAGTAAGCCAGTATAATAAAGGAAAACAGGAAGAGTTTAAAAAAAGAAAAATGTACAATCTCTTCAAAGAGAAGTAATTTATTATTCTTTAAAAATTTTGTACTCTGAGTGTATTTCAGCAGTTTTTCGCAGCATGGCCAATGCTGAGCAATACTTTGTTTCAGAGAGTTCGATTGCGGTTTTAAATTTATCATCGGGTACATCTCCCCAGATCATGTAGGTAAGATTAATTTTTGTGAATACATGCGGATGATCAGGTGCTTTTTCTGCAGTTATCTTTAATTTATAATCATTGTATTTAACTTTCATTCTATCAAGAATTGATATTATATCCTGGGATGTACATCCTGCTGCTCCCATTAGAAATAGTTCCATGGGTCTTGGTGCACCATCGTGGCCTTTAAAATCTTCTGGGCCGTCCATCACGATCCAGTGGTTAGAGTTTGCCCTTGCCATTACTGTAAGACCGTATGCTTGTTTAAGTTCTACTTTGGTAATGTTTTTTTCTGCCATTACTCTCTCCTTATAAATTATTATTTTTAACATAATATATTGTTTTGAATTTATTTGTCAACAATGTGAAATTTTTATACTCTCAAGGAAGGATGTATAATAAAATTATGGAAAGGAAAAAGAGAATAATTATGCACATTGATATGGATGCTTTTTTTGCTTCTGTAGAGCAGGCAGAAAATAGCGATCTTAAAGGCAAACCCATTGCCATTTCGGGGAATGTAGAAAGTCGTTCTGTAATATCCGCTGCATCATACGAAGCAAGGAGGTATGGCGTACATTCTGCAATGCCTTTAAAACTTGCTAAAAGGCTTTGTCCAAACCTTATATTAATTCAAGGAGACATAGCAAAATATGTGCGTATATCGAAAGAGATTGTTTTGCTTTACTATAATTTCTGCCCGGCTATTGAATATTCTTCAATCGATGAAGTTTTTATGGATTTTACATATACAGTAAAAGATTTTGCTGAAGCCATAGAAATGGGAAACAAAATAAGAAAAGAAGTAAAAGATAAGTTTCATATTACGTGTACAGTGGGCATAAGTTATAATAAACTTCTTGCAAAGCTTGGCTCAAAACTTGCGAAACCTAACGGATTGATGGTAATAAGAAAAGAAGAAACAGCAAAAATTTTGAATGGTTTGCCAGTAAATAAAATTACAGGAATTGGAAAAAAAACGGAAAGTGCACTTTTAAGCTCTTTCAATGTAAAAACATTAGGGGAACTTAAAGAAATTCCCATAAAAGTACTCATGCAGGTATTTCATTCGTACGGGAAATTTCTTTACAATGCAGTAAGGGGCATTGATGATTCTCCTGTTATTACCCCGATGGAAGAAGAGGAGTCAAAATCTATAGGACATTCGATTACATTTCCGGTAGATACGGATAAAATAGATTATATAAAAAGCGTGCTTGAGCTTCTTTCGGAAAAGGCTGGCAGTAGGGTAAGAGCGCACCATCTTTTCTCGACTGTCATTACACTTACCGTACGTTATGCAGATTTTACTACAAAAACGCATAGAAAAACTATTACAGAAACTAACAGTGACAAGAGGATCTACAAAACAGCGGTTTTACTTTTTGATGAACTGTATGTGAAGGGGCGAAAAGTACGTCTTCTCGGCATTTCTGCATCAGGACTTTCTAAAGACAATTCTTCTTTGCTTTTCAAAGATAAAGAAGAAGAAAAAGATCAAAGAATTGAAGAAACAATGGACTCTATAAGAAAGCGTTTCGGTTTCTATTCAGTAAACCGCGGAAGAGTGATTAAAAAACCATAATTTTTAGTATTATATTGTCCAGCAACCAGAATGGATAGCGAAAATAGCGAAAAAGGTATATGTGAATTTTCAGTTAATCCGCATAGATTCCAATTTTTCTATATTTTTCTATACGATTTGTTTTTAGCTGTTTTTCATTTTCCTTTAGTAGTGTTTTGAGTTCATTGTTAATTGCATCTCCTATTGCTTTTACAACTTCCTTTTTATTTCTATGTGCTCCGCCTATTGGTTCATTTACTACTTTGTCAATAGTACCTGCATTTAATAGGTCGGCTGCCGTGAATTTTAAGCTTGATGCTAACTCTTCGCTTTTTTCCCTGTTATTATATAGAATTGATGCACCTCCTTCAGGTGAGATTACCGAGAAGAACGAGTATTGCAACATAATGATTTTATCTGCAATGCTCATACTGAGTGCGCCGAGACTTATTCCTTCACCAATTATAACAGCAATAATTGGCACTTTTGCTTTAAACAGTGCAAGTATGGATTCGGAAACCGCTTCTATTTGTCCTTTTTTCTCTGATTCTTTGGATACAAATGCTCCAGGTGTATCAATAAATGTAATAATAGGACTTTTAAACGTTGTTGAAGCAAGATTAACAATTCTTGCAATTTTTCTGAATCCTTCTGGTTTTATCATTCCACAATTACATAAAATCACATCTTTTAGCGTATTTCCTTTTCTGCTTCCTATTACAGTAACCGTTGTGCCCTTAAAACTTCCAATGCCTGCTATAATTGAAGGATCATCTCCGCTCTTCTTGTCGCCGTGCAGCTCAATAAAATCTTCAAATAAAGCGTTAATATAGTCTGTTGCATTGGGTCTATCGGGATGACGGGCAATTTGTGCAATCTGGTAAGCGGTGAGGGAGCCGTAAATTTTTTTTAGTTCTTGTTGAATTTTTTCTTCTATATTGTTTGTTGCTTCCCAGTTTTTCTTTCTTTCTTCCAATTCTTTATATAGTGGTTCAAGAGATTTTTCAAACGGAAGTAAATATTTCATATCGTCCTCCTATTATAGTGTTTAAGAAACTGTGTGATAGTTGCTTTGAGCAAATATCTATCAACAACTATGTCCAGAAATCCATTTTGAAGTAAAGATTCTGCTTGTTTTAATTTATCCGGGATATTTTTCTTTGCAACCTCTTTTGTAATGCGCGGGCCTGAAATACTAATTGAAGAACCTTTTTCTGCAATTATAATGCTTCCAGTCATGGCAATAGCAGCTGCTCCACAGTAAGAAGGATTTGTTAAAATCGGTATGAATAATCCGCCGCTTTTTTTGAATGAATCTACTGCCTGAATTATTTTTGCAACTTGCATTAGGGAGTAAATACCTTCCTGTATTCTCTCTCCGCCGGAGGAGAAGACGATGATTAATGGTAACTTGTGTTTTTTTGCATACTCAGTAAGCCTTGTGAGCTTTTCTCCTGTTGCCGAGCCTAAACTTCCTCCGATAAATTCAAACGCAAAAACTCCAACTGCTGCGTTAAATCCACTGATTTTAGCTTTTCCTGTGATTACAGCACAATCAAGCCCTGTTTCTTTTTTTGCCTGTTTTATGCTCTCCTTGTAGGCGAGTAGACTTTTAAAGTTCAGCATATCAACAGCTTTTATTTCTGTATCCATCTCTGAGAATGTGCCTGAATCTGCAATGAGATTTATTCGTTCGCTTATTGTCATTCGGAAGTGATAACCACAATATGGGCATACCTTGAGATTTTCTTTTAGGTCCTCGTATTTAATAAGATTGCCGCAAGATTGGCATCTTACTGGTGTTTCTTTTACTTTTTTTTCTGTAAGAACTGGTACTACAATTTTCTTTTTTCTTCTAAAAATATTTATATCCATATGTCCTCCTTTTTTTTGCAACAGCTAATAACCTTTCTCTACACTTACAATATTTTTAATTTTTTTGCCAGAAGCAAATTGCATAATATTTGTTATAGCTTCTTCCCAATTTTGACCAATGCTTTTATCGGAATATCCAGCTGTATGTGGCGACATGATTATATTGTCCAGTAACCAGAACGGGTAGCGTGACGGGTATTGGAATTCATGCTTATTTTTTGGATATAGCCACCAGGTGTCGATTGCCGCTCCTTCTAATGTATGGTTTTTGAGTGCAACGAATAGGGCCTGTTCGTTTATTACAGATCCTCTTGATACGTTAATAAGATATTTCCCTTTCATGAGGTTAAACATTTCCTTGTTAATTAACTCTTTTGTTTCATTTGTTGCAGGCACTGCAAGGAGGATAAAATCTGCTTTTGAAACTGCATCTTTTATTTTGTTTGCTCCATAGACTTTATCTACATTTGAAACATTGGTTATATTTTTTTTCACGCCTATTACATTCATGCCAAATGCTTTTCCAAACTGTGCTGCTTTTTTACCAATACTCCCCAGTCCTATAATACAGAGCGTTTTTCCCTTGATCTCTATGTTTGGTTCGTTACTCATCCAACCATGCCACATACCCCTTCTAAGATCCCCGTTGTTTACTACTATTCCTTTTGCCAGTGCAAGAAGCAAACTAAATGCATGCTCTGCAACAGATGTTGCGTTGCCGTGGACATTTGAGAGGATAATGTTTCTGTTCTTTAGTAAATTTAGATTAAATTCTTCTACCCCTGCATACGGTACCTGTATGAGTTTAAGCTTTTTTGCTTTTATGATTTCTTCATTTGTGAGAGGACCCGAAATGACAATATCTACTTCTGGAATTGCTTTTTCTTTTTCAAGTTCATTTTTTGGTTTGATTAATGTAATTTTTCCTTTATACCCTATTTCTTTTTTTATTTTATCAAAAATTGTGTCAATATTCTGTATATAGGGCATAAAAATTCCGATTTGAATCATTTTTTTCTCCATTTTAAATAATTTTTTGTGAAATTATACTAGCAACTCAAAGAGCAGTTTGCTTATCGTGGGAATCTTTTTGTGTAATAGGTGGGAGGAGTAAGCATAAGCGCTACAGCTATTCCTACAAGTGCTGTTGTTAATCCTATAAAAAACCACTCTGTTGCAATTTTTCCATTGCTCATAATTTCTCTCCTTTTAATATAGTATAATGTTAAGAAACATAATAGCAAATTTTTGTGAATTAGCTATTCAAAACATGCGGTTGACATTTGCCAAAAAAGGGTATAATAATTGTATTATGAAAACGTTTGATTTAATTGTTGTTGGGGCGGGGCATGCTGGAGTTGAGGCGGCACTTGCTTCAGCACGAATGGGAGTGGAAACTCTCCTTATAACAATTGATTGCGACAGCATTGGCTGGATGCCATGTAACCCGGCAATTGGTGGGCCTGGCAAGGCACAGATTGTACGCGAAGTGGATGCTCTCGGTGGTGTTATGGCTCTCAATACAGATGCAACGCTTACTCAGCTAAAAATGCTAAATATATCTAAAGGCCCCGCTGTATGGAGTTTGCGGGCGCAATGTGATAAATGGGCATACTCATTAGGAATGAAAGAGAGAGTGGAAAACCAGCCGCATTTACACCTTCGTCAGGGAATTGTAACGCGCCTTATCGTTCAAAAGAATCGAGTAAAAGGCGTAGAGGTCTCTGACGGTATGAAATTTTATTCAAATGCTGTTGTTATTACTGCAGGAACGTATCTTAACGGTAGGATTTACATTTCAAAATGGATGCAGCCTGCCGGGCGATGGGCAGAACCGCCTGCTAATAGTCTTTCTGATAATTTGAAGGAGCTTGGTTTTAAGATAAAGCGTTTTAACACAGGCACAACGCCGCGTGTTGATAAAAGGTCCATTGATTTTTCTAAACTTATTGTTGAAAAGGGCGATGTGATACCACTGCACTTTTCAACCTGGAACGAGCCTAAAATCTATAAAAATCAAATTGATTCATATCTTGGTTGGACAAATGAAAAAACAATAGAAATAACCAGAAAATATTTAGATATGTCTCCTTCTGTTATGGGCATTATGGTAAAAACAGGGCCGAGAACTTGTCCATCTATGGAGGAAAAAGTACGCTGGTTTCCAGATAAGGTAAGGCATCAATTTTTTTTAGAACAGGAAGGTTTTTGCACAAACGAAATGTATATGCAGGGAATGTATATGTCTATGCCGTATGAAAATCAATTAGAAGTTTTACGTACGATACCTGGGCTTGAAAATGTAGAGATCATACGGCCCGCTTACGTGATAGACTATGATTATGTTGTCCCTACTCAACTCAATTTAAACTATGAAACAAAGATTGTCGAAGGTTTGTTTATAGCAGGACAGCCAAATGGAACTACCGGGTACGACGAAGCAGCAGGACAGGGAATCCTTGCCGGGATTAATGCTGCACTCAAAATAAAAGGAAAAGAACCGTTTATTCTGAGTAGAAGCGAAGCTTATTTAGGCGTGATGACAGATGATATTCTTACAAAAGAATTATTTGAGCCATATAGAATTACACCATCGCATTGTGAACACCGATTACTCCTCAGGCAGGATAATGCAGATTTACGACTAACCCGTAAAGGTTACCAAATTGGCGTAGTTGAAGAATGGAAATATAGAAAGTTAGAAGAAAAAGAAAAAATGATCAATGAAATTAAAATGAAACTCGAGAGTATAGTTTTAAAGCCCAATAAAGAGACTTTATCCAGGCTAAAAAGTTTTGGTATAAAAGAAATTAACAAGCCCATACTGCTAGCGGATATTTTAAAGAGGCATGATTTTACAAAAGAAGATTTAAGGAAAATTGAATCTTCTTTTGCAGGCTACCCGGATGAATTGCTTGAAGAAATCGAGAGCGATATTAAGTATGCCGGATATATTGTAAGGGAACAGAATAAGATAAAAGAATCCATACGATGGGAGAAATTCATCATACCAGAGAATTTTGATTATTCAGTTGTTCACTCACTTTCAAAGGAAGGAAGAGAACGTCTTACGCAGGTAAAGCCTAAATCTCTGGCTCAAGCAATGCGCGTGTCAGGTGTGCGGCCTGCCGACATTCAAATGCTCCTTCTATATTTCAAAAGCAGCAAGAAGTAGCGAAGCTCTTATTTTTTTATGCAAGAATTATTTACCGCTCTGTATAGAAGTGGATGGACAATACTTTTGGGCCAGTGTGTGTTACAATAACCGGGCCCAGCCGTGTAAGCGGGATTTTTACGCCAAATTCTTTTTCACATAGATCTCTGTATTCTTCTGCTTCTTCCCTGTTATCTCCCCATATTACTGAGATATATTTTAACCCCCTTTTATCCACAATCTCCTTTGTTAATTCCAGCGCTCTTTGCTTTGCCTTTTTTAAGGTACGAGGTTGCTCAAGTGTATCAACAAATCCCTCGTGGAAGTAAAGAATTGGTTTTATTTTTACTATTGAGCCAACCAGTGCCTTAGCATGCCCAATTCTTCCGAGGCGCGCAAGATAAAATAAATCTTTTAAAACAAAGAATATGTTCATTTTACCTCTCATTGCTGGCATCTCTTTAATCATATCTTCTTTACTCATTCCTTCCTCATATAGTTTTTTAGCTATTTCCAGTACTTGATATCCTAATCCTAGTGAAGTGAATTGAGAGTCAAAAATATATATATCAGGATTGCCCAGAGCTTTTTTTGCTGCATTTGCTGCATTAACCGTTCCACTCATGTTTGTAGACATAAGCGGAGAAATAATTGAATATCCCTCATCAAGAAGTGGCTCATATATTTTTATAAAATCGTCTGTTGAGGGCTGTGTTGTGTCGGGGAGTTCTCCTTTTCCCATTCTTTCGTAATATTCTTTGTCTTGTATATCTACATGTTCTGCATAAACTTTATCGCCAAATCTTACATACAGTGGAGCAATTTTGATGTCGTATTTTTTAATAATTTCCTCGGGGAGATAACATGTGGAATCAGTTACAATTTTTACTTTTTTCATTTATTTTTTCTCCTTTTTATATCTAGGCATAAAAATTCTGGCCTGATTTGTCTTAATTAATTACAGTACACCTACTACAGCGAAGGATATGCACGTAATTAAGATACTTGTTATTCCTCCGACTGCGAGTTGCATAAATGTGTGGTCGCCAAGTTTTCTTTTGCTTATATAAACCGGGATAAGCAAAAGAAACGCAAGCATGCCTTTGTCGGTGATTATTGTTAAAGCAGTGGCTGGCCCTGCAATACCAGATGAATGCCCGGATACTTTGTATGCGAATTTATTAACTGCAAAAAGAAAAATAACATTCAATAAATATGATAATCCAAGTGCAATAAAAATTTTATTGCTTTTAGTTATGACAAGAAGAGTAAATCCTATTGGATAGCTTAATGCATCAAGGATAAATGAAATTTTCCTTTCGCCATTGTAATCTCCGGGATGTTTTAAAAGGTGTGTCCATGCCAGGAGGGGTATTATTCCTATGAATATTGCTGATATCGTAAATCCCCTCAGGCTATTTGCCCCCCCTTTATTAAATTGGTAAATTATATACAGCGAAAAAAGCGCAACAACAGGCACATCAAAAACAAATGTGAGAAAACGGTATTTTTTCATTGTTTATCTCCTAAAATATTCAATAAAAGCCAAAGATTAGGGCTCACTCTCTATGTACCTCCATATTTTTATACTATTTCTATCATATATAATTATTATCATTTTACAAGTTTTTAAATATAAAAATCTTTCATTTTTTCATTAAATGTTGCCGGAGCAACTTTTTTTACTTCCTTTAACATAATCTCTGCCACTTTACGAATTTCCCACTGAGCGTACTTTGAAATTCTTTCGTGGAAAAAATGCATAAGCTCTCTTCCGTTTGCTGTTGCAACAAGTTTTGTTTCAGTTGCATTTGGCAGTATAAATCTTGCATCTTCAATGGCTACCTCGTCTGAGAGTTTTTTATAAATATCTTTAAGATATTCCATTGTCTCTGTATATAGTTTGTAGGGTTCTTTTTTGTTTTTAATTGACTCGGGAACGATGTAGGGAAAATCTGATTCTTTAATAAATCGCTGGCTTTGTTGGGTAAACGCGAAGAACCTATGCCGCACAAATTGGTGGCTGCAGCTACGAGAAATTCCTTCTACCGCAAAAGTGAAAGAGATATGCTCAAATACTGAAAAGTGACCTAGCTTTATGGCAAGATGAACGAGGCGTTCTACTTCATTTTCTTTAAGATTTAACGACATTACACTTCCCTTAAACCTGCTTTGCCGCATGGCAACTGCGACAGTATAATCCGGCCGAGGGGTATAGTTCAGCAGCTTTACCCGTACTTCTCTTAATCTATTTTTGGTAGCCATATCCCTGTTTGGTTTTGGTACTTGCCTTTTTTATCCTTATAAGAAGTTTTGCATATTTTATCGGCACTAATAAAAAGGATCTGTGCAATCCCCTCGTTTGCATATACTTTTACGGGAAGTGGTGTTGTGTTTGAGATTTCTATTGTAACATAGCCCTCCCATTCTGGCTCTAGAGGTGTGACATTTACAATGATGCCGGCCCTGGCATAAGTGCTTTTCCCAAGGACAATACAGAGTACTTCCCTTGGAATCTTAAAATACTCTACACTTTTTCCAAGAGCAAATGAGTTAGGCGGGATAATACATACATCGCCTTTATAGTTTACAAAACTTTTTGGGGAGAAGTTTTTGGGGTCAACAATTGCCGAATGTACATTAGTGAAAATTTTAAATTCGTCTGCGAGGCGCATATCATACCCATACGATGACACACCAAAAGATATGACGCCGTTGGATATTTGCCCTTTTTCAAATGGTTGTATCATTCCTTTTTCTGCTTGTTCAGCAATCCATTCATCTGATTTTACACTCATATTCGCTCCTCTTGTACTATTTTGAAGTATTATAACATTTTTTATTTGATTTCAAAAAATGTTAATTTAAGATTTTCGATAATTTTTTATGTAATATAGGTTTATAGTTTCTGCATAATTGATTCTGTATTTCTGTTTAGTCTAAACGAGGTTGAATTTTTTCATATATTTATTATATTGATTTGCATAAGGAGCTGCAAATGAAAAGAGAGATAAAAGAAACAATTGTATCAATTGGGAAAAGGCTGTATGAAAGGCGTTTAAATGGTGGATATGGAGGAAATATTTCTATAAAAGACGAGAGAGTGATTTACATTACTCCTTCTGGTGTGCCGAAAGATATTCTTTTATATTCAGATATCATTGTGGTGGATTTTAAAGGAAATTTGCTGGAGGGAGAGGGCAAACCTTCTTCCGAATTATTATTTCATGTTGCTATTTACAAAGAAAGAAGAGACATAAATGCTATTGTGCATACCCATCCACCGGTTGCAACCGGGTTTGCAATTGCTAATATGCCATTGCAAAAAGCGATACATGAAGAAGTATCGCTTATCTTGGGCGAAGTACCAGTACTTCCATATGAAATGACCGGGTCAAAAGAACTTGCAAAAAGTGTAGTAAACGCCTTCAAAAAGTATAATGCAGTCATGCTCGCAAACCATGGAGTAATTACTGTTGGTGATACGCCCGAGAAGGCATTCAGGAGAGCCGAAGAGCTTGAGAATGTTTGCATATCAACTCTTGTTGCCAATACTTTTGGTGGAGTAAAAGAAATACCTGCCGATAAACTCAAAGCGCTATTTTCGATGTTTTATAAGAAGAAATAGCTTCTTATTTAATCCTGTCTGATTATATAATAGATGTTTTCCTCACATCTTTCTACAAGGATGTGAGGAGCATCTGTCGTGTAATAAAGATCTCTTTTCTTTTTGCTAAAACCCAGGACAATATGAAATACCTCTACTTTCTTATTGTTGATTGTTTTCTGTTCCTTACCAAGATTGTAAACAGAGCAGTATGCAAATAATGATGTGTATGGGTGGTAATCGTATATGTATGCCTCTTTTTCTTCAAAATTAAACCCAGAGAAGAGAAACGGCAATGACTCGTCAGGATATGTGTTTTCATTGCTTTTCAAATTATACTGTCTTGTTTTTCCACTTTCTTCAATGCTAATTTGTATTGTTTTTTCAAAAAAATTTGCTTCTAAAAATGTAAGTACATCATTTGTTTTATAGTTCCCAATAAATTTTACGGGCTTAAGCGTTGTTTTGTCTAGCCACAAAATGGCGTTTTTTATGCTTTCGCTTATTTTTAAAAGATCGCTTTCAACTACAATAATAATTGTCGCTTCGCCTATCTTTTCATTTTTGTCTATAGAGTAAATTTCATAAATATAATTTCCTTCGGGCATTGCTTCTTTTTCGTTAAAACATGCAGGGGGTAGATTTGCTGTGTTATTTTTACAGCCAGGAAGAACAAACAGAAGTAAAACGAGCAGCAATATCGTTCTTCTCATATATCTTATTTTTTATGCACGATAACGGGGAAATTGGTAGTATATTCCATTTCTAGCATAACTCCTTAATTCATAATTTTTATTCTGCGAAGTATTTATAACACTTTCTATATAAAAAACAAATTCTTTAGAGAATTAGCAGATTGTAGCATAATAATAGAAAAATTTTTACTTTATTAAATTGAATAGTACTGTGTATCTAAATAATTGTTGTCCGCAATCGCTTTTTGTGTAAGTAGATAGAAATAATAAATAGTATAGAGGCAACAATAGCAACGAATACCTCCGTAGGAACAAGAGAAATTCTATGCATCTGATACATTACAGCTATGGTATCCCCCACAGTATGAACAAGAGAGATAATAAGATAGTAAAGAAAGAACTTTTTCCTTGTTGCTCCATACATTATGAGACTTGTTGAAGATATGTGAAATATAATGGCAAATAGTCTTTCTACTATTGCTATAATAGAAAAAGAGGCAACAGAGCCCAGTAAAAATGTAGCTTCAATAAATCCAAATCCCGCACCGGCAGATGCACCTGAAAGAATTTTATCCTTACGGTAAAATACGACAAGCATCTTAAAAAATTCTTGTACAAAACCTGCTATGGATGCATACTAAAATACTTTTAATGTGTCACTCCATGCATTCCAGAAGAGTGAATTTACAAGAAGGCGTTGCAGTGGTATTTGTATAATAAATATAGACAAGAAAGCAGCACCACCTAATAAAAAGGGCTTGTAATAATGCCTGTCTATACGTTTTCTGAAATTAAATAAGAAAAATATAAAAACTGAATAGATCAAAAAAAATACAATAATACCTATCTTTCCAGGAAATAAATTCATATTTTATCCTTCAATCTAATTGCTTAAATGTTATATTTTTCTAATAATAAATTTGTTTTAAAATTCTTTCTTTTTTAAAATGGAGTAAGATGCGGCAAGAGAAACAATAATTATACCAATTCCACAAATAAGTGGAGGAAAATAGATTGTTCCCGTTTGAAAAAATTTTGTACTAACGTACAAGTTTGCTATGTTTATCCAATGCATTCCTTTGATGGATGCGATGGGTATGGTTATAATAATAGCTGCAAATGCTGCAAATGTTGCTTTTAAGCGGTCGTTGATAAGAGTGGAAAAGAGAATAGAAATGGCAGCCGTGGCAAGTGTGCCTATCGCGGCATATAAAAGTCCTATATTAAGAAGACGCATATTAACGTTTAATGGAATGTTATTTGAAAGAATTGGGAGGAGATATGTGGGAATAACAATACTTATTATTAAAAATGCAAATACAACAATAACTTTTGATAGTAAAATTGATTTTCTTGTGACAGGGCGCGAAAACAGGAAAACACTGCTCTTTCGTTCTGTTTCGCCGGCGATAGTTCCGATTGACATAATGATGCCAAAAAATATAGCAAATTGCAATAAGTTTTTACCAAACCACTGGGAAAAGATGAAGAAGTCTATGTATTTAAGATTTGGCAGCATTGTATTTAATTGGTTTGTTAACCATCCTGGAACAGCAGGATTATTGAATAATTCACTGGGGATCTGCGAAATCATGTTATAGCCGTATGGAATAAGAAAAAATGCTGTTCCAAACATAACAAGGAACATTATAATAAATTTTGTTAGATTTTCTTTAAGTTCTTTTTTAATGAGTGGCCACATTTTTTTCCTCCATAAAATGCATAAAGATATCTTCAAAAGAAAGCGGAATTTTACGGATAACTTCTCCTCCTGCATCCTCTATCTTTTTTACTATTGCGCTAGAATCTTTAAAAAGCCTCAGATCAAACGTAGATTCATCAATCTTACTTATACTTGTTATTCCTTTACCTTCAAGTTTATTGGTATCTATTTGAGATGAAAAGCGCACAGTAATAAGATTGGCATTTTCTTTTATTTTGTCCAGCTCTTCTTGCACTATCATTTTACCCCTTTTTATTATTGCTACCGTATCACATATTTTTTCTATCTCGCTTAAGATGTGGGAACTGAAAAAAATTGTAATATTTTTTTCAACAACTTCTTTTATCAAAAAATCTAACAGACGTTTTCTTACAACAGGATCCAGGCCATCAGTAGGTTCGTCCAGAATCAAAAGTTCCGGCTCTGTTGACAATGCTATATAAAGAGAAAGTGCTTTTTTCATTCCTCTAGAGTAGGTGGATATTTTTTCTTGCAAAGGCAAATGGAATGTATCTTGTAGTTCGTCTATTTTAACAAGGTTCTTTTTCCCGAAAAGCCCCGCATTAAAGTGTAGTATTCCCCATCCGGTCATATAGTTATACAATGAAAATTCTTCCGGGACAAATCCTATTCTTTTTCGTTTTATTGTGCTTTCTATGTCAATTTTTTCTCCAAAAAGATTTATAGTGCCACTGTCCTCTTTTATTAATCTGAGCAAAATCTTGATCGTGGTAGTTTTCCCTGCTCCGTTTGGGCCTAAAAATCCAAAAATACTACCCTCTGGTACAGTGAGGGTTAAGTTATTAAGTGCCTGAACTGTACCAAAGGATTTACTAACATTGTTCAGCTCAATTACATTCATTTTTCATTTTCAAGCTTTACTGCTGTTCCATAAGCAAGCAGTTCTGCTGCTCCTTGCATTACAGAAGATGTGGCAAGCCTTACGTTAATTATTGCATCTGCGCCGAGCTCTTCAGCGTTTTTTATCATTTTTGCTATGGCTTCATCTCTTGAATCCTTTAAGAGTTCTATATATTCACCAATTTCTCCGCCTGCAAGATTTTTCAATCCTGCCATGATGTCTCTCCCAATGTTCTTCGTTTTTACTACATTGCCTGTTGCAATACCTAAAATTTCTTTTACTTTTTTTCCTGGTACATAATCCATTGTTGCTACAATCATTTTATGCCTCCTTTTTGTAAATTTTATTAATAATTTCTTCTTCTGTATATCCTGCATTATATATTTCTAGGACAAGCATATCTATAAGTTTGTCAATTTTTTCTTTTCCGGAAGAATCTCTTTTCATTTTTTTATGAATGTTCCTCTTCCTACAATTGTTTCTACAATATTTTCTCTTTCAAGCTCCCTGTATGCTTTTGCAACAGTATTCGGATTTACTGAGAGCTTAATAGCCATTTCTCTTATTGGAGGAAGCCTTTCTCCTCTTTTAAGCAGTCCTTTTGCAATACCTATTTTTACCTCACCCACTATCTGCCTATATATAGGCATACCCTTATACGGGTTTATATAAAACTTCATCATTGTACTAATACAATAATATAATTTTTAAGGATGTCAAGGAGTGCTTAATTGTTCGAAAGAAGTGTTTTGTATATATAGGTTTTCATATGAGGCATTTTTATTTTCAAAAATTGTGGATAATTTATATCTTTTTCTAAAATATTTGCTCAAAAGTAAGCATTATTTGGGGTAAAACAGTGTCATAAAAAGTTATGCACATTGTCCACAATTTGCTGTGGATAATGTTATAATCAATGCTGACAAAGAGTAAAATTTTTTTCAAATTGTCTTAACTTAGAAGCAATCAGTGGTTTAGTTATCCCCATGTTATCCAACCATATAAGGACAATAGATTTAGACGAGGATGCTCTTTATTTTTTCACATTCCCCTTGTGTACAGGCGCCTATTTTTCTTCTTTCTTAAAAAGGCTTTTGTTAAATAGCTTTCCTCGCATTTCTGGATTTATATTTTTTATGAAAAAGTCTGTGACGC
Source organism: Caldisericota bacterium (assembly GCA_034717215.1). NCBI lineage: Bacteria > Pseudomonadati > Caldisericota > Caldisericota bacterium. The sequence goes on along the minus strand of JAYELD010000039.1, from coordinate 25,630 downwards.
TGTAATAAACGATATTGTTGTTAATCCCTTTCTTTATCAGTCCTTTTTTCAGAAGCGTATTTACCATCCTTGTGCTGTTAACGCCTCTTAATTTATCAATTTTCTCTTTTGTTGCCTTTCCGCTGTTAATCAAAATTGCTATGACCTCCAGTGCTTCTTTTGAAAGGGTAGATTTTTTTATTTTCATAAATTTTGAATAGAACCGTTTGTATTTTTCATTTGGAATTAGCGTATAACCCCTTTTGGTTAACACTACATTGATCCCCTTGTTCTCATATTGTTTTTCAAGATCAAGAAGGATTTCCAGTATGGCGTCTGCACTGATTCCAAATGTTTCCCTTAATTTTCCTATGGTAATGGGCTTCCCGGAAACAAATAAAATCGACTCAATTGCTAAGAGGTATTCTTCTTTTTTCATTGCTGTAAACCACGTAGATTGGAGCAAACGTGTCCTTTTGTGTTATTTTTGCAAATTTGCTCTTTGCCAGTATGAGAATTGCCAGAAACATCAAAACAATTTCCAGGCGGGATCTTTTGCCTGCGAAGAGTTCTTGAAAAACAATCTTCTTTTTCTTTTTTATTTCTTCTTTTAACATTTTCATCGTCTCTTTTATTGAAATTTCGTTTTTCTTTATCTCTTTTTCGTCAAGATAACTTTCTCTTTCTAAAAGTTTCTGCACAATTTTTGAAAGCTTTGAAAGAGGGACACTGTCTGCTTCCTCAACTTCAACGTACTGAGCCTTTTTAAAAGTGTTTTTTTTCGACATGCTTCTTTGTATGATAGAAAAAATTTCCATAAGCTCCGTATCTTCGGACATTTCCTTCTTTCTTTTACTACTTTCTAAAGAAAAGAGGTAAAGCAAAAGTTCTGATTTTAACGCTATAAGGGTGCTGAGATACAGAATGGTGTTCCCTACTTCCAGAAAATCTTCACTGCTACGTATGTCTTTAAGCTCTTTTTCTACGGTCGAGATTAAATTAATTGTAAGCAGGTTTTCTCTACTTTCTTTTGCGTTTTTTATTATTTCTGAAAGTACTGTTGTTGCGTTCATTAATCAATCTTCATCATTGAGAGGGTTTCTTTTAATGTTTCCGAAGCAACTTTTTTTGCTTTTCTGCTTCCCTCTTCGAAGATTTCTATAATTTTTTGTTCATTGTTTTCAAGCGATTTTCTTTTTTCGCGCATTTCTTTGAGAAGCTCATTTAATTTTGCTGCGCACTGTTTTTTGCAGGTAACGCATCCTAATTGCCCTGACTTACAATCTTGTTTTATCGCGGGTACTTCTTCTTTGTTAAAAACTCCGTGATATTTGAAAATGGTGCATATTTCGGGATGTCCTTTGTCATGCAATCGTATTTTTGCGGGGTCTGTAATAGCAGACATAATTTTCTTTGTTGTTTCCTCTTCCGTATCTGCAATTTTTATGTCATTGTTTAAACTCTTTGACATCTTTCTTCCGTCAATTCCCGGAATGGATGGAAATTCTGTGAGCAGTGCCTGTGGCTCAGGAAACAAATTCCCGTATAAACTGTTAAACCTTCTTGCAATTTCCCTTGCAATTTCAAGATGATGCACCTGGTCTTTTCCCACTGGCACATAATCTGCTTTGTATATAATAATATCAGATGTCATAAGAATTGGATATCCGAGCAGTCCATATGATACATTCTCTTTAAGGTTTAAATCTCTTATCATTTCTTTTACCGTCGTGTTTCTTTCGACCCATGGAGTGGGGACAATCATCGAGAGAAGTAAAGTGAGATATGCATGTTCAGGAACTTTTGACTGTATGAACAGCGTGCTTTTTTCGGGGTCAATACCTGAGGCTAGCCAGTCAAGCATTGCCTCCATTCTGTTTCTCTTTATTTCCTCGGTATGGGCATATGCTGTCGTTAGTGCATGAAGATCTGCAATAAAATAGTACGAATCATACTGCTCCTGTAATTTGACATAGTTTGAAAGAGCGCCAAAAAGATGCCCTATATGTAATTTCCCGGTGGATCTCATACCGCTTAAAACTCTTTTCATCTATTTCCTCCTATAACAGCAAATTTATCACTGGTAAAATAATCTTATTTAGAAGATTAAAAGGAATTCTCAAAAATATTAAAATAATAAGAAGAAACATTCCGTATAAGTTTATTGATTCATCTAAAAGATAACGTTGAGGTCTTTTAGTAAAAGCAAATAATACTTTTGAGCCATCCAGTGGCGGGATGGGGATAAGATTAAACATGCCAAGGAATATACTGTAAACGATGATGTACTGTAGCAGGATAACAATATAGCTAAAACTTGTAAGCATAATGGAAGAATTTACTGCCCATTTATATATGGGAGAAAGAATAAGTGCCGTAATAAAATTCATTACCGGGCCTGCAAGCGAAACAATTACCATCCCTGAGCGTAGTTCTCTTAGCGCAAAAAAGTCCACGGGGACTGGTTTCCCCCAGCCGAATCTAAATAGGATGAGGGTAATCATGCCGATAGGGTCTATATGACGCAAGGGGTTTAAGCTTAACCTACCCATTCGCTTTGCTGTTGTGTCACCCAATTTATATGCTGAGTACGCGTGGCCAATTTCGTGCAGCGTTAAAACAACTAAAACAGCTGGCAGCGTGAAAAGTAACAACTTAATCCAATAATCTGTACTAAATTCAAACATTCTTTTTACTCCTTTCTATTTTGAAGTATTATAATACTTTTTTTGATTTCTTAAAATTGCATTAGTATTTTCTCATTTTTAATGGGATATGGACGGAGAGATAAAGATCAAACGATTATAAACTTGAATGATTTAAGAAAAAAGTGTACAATAATATGTATGTGATATTGAATGCAATACGTAAAACGAGAGAAAGATTAAAGTATTACAATTGTTTTTAAATAGGACAAAAATTAAATAAAGGGGTGAAAAAATGAGAGATCTTGATTCAAGATTTAATATTGGAAGCCTGCTTATCGCGTTAGGCTGTGCTTTTATCCTTGGAAATATAGGTGCCGTAAGCTCTATTTTCTGGGCTTTCGTCGGGTTTTTCTTGCTGTTTGACGGAGTTCGTTACACGACTAAATATTTGCAAAGAGAAGACAAATCCGGCATAGAAAGTTACCTATCTATGATTTTTATAGGAATTTTTGTCCTTCTTTTTGCATTCTCTATATTGCAATTTTCAATTGTGGCAGCTGTTGCTGCGGGGTTTATTTCTGTAGGCCTTGCATTGCTTATTAAAGGGTTTTTTTATAAATTGCATGGCAGAGACATTACCACCGGGCTAATACTTATTGCAATAGGACTATTTTTATTTATTCCCTTTGTATTAAATATTTCCGGAATAGTTTTTAAGGCAGCGAATAAGTATGGAATCTGGATACTTATTATCATTCTTGGTATCATTATGCTTATTCCACACAAAGGAGGCAAAGGCTAATGAAAAAAGACACCGGCAAAGCAAAAAAAGAAACAGTCGGCGTATGTGCGCGCTGTGGCAAAACAGTTTATTTTGACGAAGCAATTATCATTGATGAAAAACTTTACTGTAAAGAGTGTGCGGAAAAGATAAAAATGGAAGAAGAGCGGTCAAAACAATTACATAAATCAACTAAAAACAGGATGCTTGGGGGTGTTTGCGGTGGGCTTGGCGAATATTTTAACATCGATCCGACCATAATAAGGGTTATTTTTGTAGTATTGCTTTTTATCCCGAATCTACGGTTCTGGTTTATGCCGCTTATCTATCTCTTACTCTGGATTATTATGCCTGAGGAATAGTGATGAAAAGCTATAATAATCCCGAAAAAGAAGCAGTCGGAGTATGTGTACGTTGCGGGAAGGCAATTGGGCCGGACGAAGCAGTAACAATTAAAGGGAAACTTTATTGCAAGGAATGTGCAGGAAAAATAGGCGGGCAAAAAAGATTGTATCGATCAAGGAAAGACCGAATGCTTTTTGGTGTTTGCGGCGGGCTGGCAGAATATATTGGAATTGATCCGACCATTATCCGCGTTCTGTGGGTTATAATTTCTTTAATTTATGGATCTGGCATTTTAATTTACATTGTTCTTACCTTAATTGTGCCGAAAGAGCCTTTAAATTAACAGATACATTTAATGGAGGTTTCAATTGATAAAAATAAATCCTGAAGATGAACAGCATATTTTGTTGAATGCTGCAGAACAGCTGTGCGTTGCTGCAAGGACGGCACCAAAGGCGTACGGTAAAGATTCAATTGTTACGGGAATAGTATATGGGGAAGAGCTTAAAAAGCTACGGGAAGAAATGATAAAAATAGGCAAAGAAAAAAATCTCAATTTTTTAATCAGAGACGCAGGAAACATTGAGGGCAAAGTAGTTGTTTTGATAGGAACCAGGTTGAAAAAGAATCAATCTTTATTTTGTATCTCCCGTGACGAAAAGGAGGGGAAATGTATTGACTCTGCTGTTGATATGGGCATTGCAATAGGTTCTGCCGTTTCAACTGCAACGCAGCTTAAAGTTGACAACAGAATAATGCTCAGCATCGGGCTTGCTGCACTTAATCTTAATTTACTTAAAGAAGACGTGAAGATGATATACGGTATTCCGATTAGCATTTCGGGTAAAAATCCATTTTTTGATAGGGGGTAAAAATGGAAGAACTGTTACTTATCCCAGGTCCTACACCGGTAAGCAAAGATGTACTTAAAGCTCTATCCCAAAATACGATTTCGCACACGGATGAGCGTTTTGTCGAAGTTTTTTTAAAGGCCTTAAACAAAATGAAACCACTTTTTGGGACACGAGACGGGCAGATATTTATTATTGCGGGTTCCGGTACGCTTGGGATGGAAATAGCGCTCACAAATATTTTGGAAGAAAATGAAAATATTCTTGTTGTTTCTCACGGTTATTTTGGAGACCGTTTCGTTGAAATAGGGAAAACATTAGGATTAAATGTTGATTTATTAAAAAGCAAAGCCGGAATGCATATTAATTCTTCTTTTCTTGCTAATTACCTTACCAAAAAGAAATATAAGGCAGTAACGTTTACCCATGTTGATACCTCAACGGGCGTGATGACAAATATGAAAGAAACGAGCAAGATTATCAAAGAAGTCTCGCCCGATACGTTAACTGTTTTGGATGGGGTGTGCGCTACCGGCGGCATTCCTGAAAAAATGGACGAATGGGGGATTGATGTTTTATTCACCGGTTCTCAAAAAGCAATTGCTGTTCCCCCAGGGCTTACCATGCTTGCTTTTTCAGCGCGGGCAATTTCAGCGCGAAAGGAAATGAAAAAAATGAGAACCTACTATGCCGACATACTTAGATGGGTACAGGTTATGGAAAATCCGCATAAGTACTTTGCCACGCCGGCAGTAAATATGATTTTTGCTCTTGAAAAATCTCTTGATGACATTTTGCGGCAAGGTTTAGACAAATATCATGAAAAACATAGAATACTTGCCAGCTTAGTAAGAACTGGTATGAAGACATTTGGATTTAAAAACATGGCTGCTGCTGACATTGCAGCGCCTACTCTTTCAGTATTTATCTATCCGCCAGGCATTGACGATGCAGGATTCAGATCTTTGCTTAAAGAAAAAGGTGTTACAGTTGCGGGAGCAATTGGTGAATTAAAAGGAAAATGTTTTAGGATGGGGCATATGGGGAGCGTTACCGAGGAAGATATACTCCATGCCTTAAATCACATTGGCCAGGTCATAAAAGAAGAATATATGTAGATAGTTTAAATATTTTTTAAAAATTTATTGTTTTTTTGAGTTTGTTTGCTGCGGCTACAGCCACTCCTGTTTTTATTAAATCTATAAGCACAAATGGAGCTACGCCGACAATAAATGCTTTTTTAAGATCATTTATAAAGAGACCAAGCCTGAGCCATCCGAATATGTATATTACTGCTATTCCGGCAAGTGACGCTGCTGAATAAAATAAAGTGCTGCTCCTTTTTTTACTTATCCAACCTACGAGAAATGCTGCTATGGGGAATGCAATTAAATACCCTCCCGTTGGACCGTAAATATAAGCAACTCCTCCAGTGAATCCCGCAAAAACGGGAAGCCCCATAAAACCCATGAACAGGTAAAGTGCCTGGCTTAAGAACCCAAACCGTGCTCCCAATACCAACCCGCTAAGCAGAACAAAAAATATCTGAAGCGTGATAGGTATCTGTCCGATAGGAATTGCTATCTGTGCCCCGACTATTGTTAAAGCTGTGAATATTGCAGTGTATGTTATATCTCTTGTTTTCATTTCTCTCCTTATTTTTTACCCTGTCATTTTACGGATTTGCTGCAAAAAAGCAATCTCTAGACTTTTACACTTTTTTCTGTCATTATTCTCTTTTTCTTTGTCATTGCGAACCTACGTAAGCCGGTGAAACAATCCCTTTTTAGTCGTTGTGTACTTTTAAAATGTATCCTTGCGCTCTTTTCCTCATGATATGCATTATGTCAAGTAAGCGTAGCGACGAAGCAATCCCTGTTTTGCCTAGAAAATTGTCATTTTTAGATTTAATCCTCCCTCAAATTGTTGAGGACTATTACTTTTTAAAATTTGGAATTTGCCTATAATAAAAGATAGGAGCTATTAAAATTAGAGGAGGAACAATGAGTGAAAGCTTAAAGGAGAATGCTTGGCTAAGAGTATACGTGAGTAAGTATTAAAAGGACGAAAAAGGAGAAATCTGGTTTGAACCCGCTAACTCTCATTACAGGGCAATCAAAGGAAAGAACTTCAGAATTGTAGGCGTCATCACCTACATGGTTAAAAAGTTTACTTAAGGGAGATAGCTTATGGGCTTAAATTTTTTTAAAAAAGCAGGAGCAAAGAAACAAGCTGCAAAATTAAACGAATCTTTATTGAATGCAGCAAAAAATGGTAATATAGCAGGAGTAAAAGAAGCTTTAGAAAACGGTGCAAATGTTAACACGAAAGATAATAAGGGTATGACTCCCTTAATGTATACTTCTGTAAATGGACAGACAGCGGCAGTAAAGCTATTAATAGAAAACGGTGCAAATATTAATGAAAAATCCAATGACGGTTGGACTGCTTTAATACGGGTTTCTTTTGAAGGATATATAGATGTAGTAAAGCTACTGATAGAAAACGGCGCAGATGTTAATATAAAAGCCAATGATGGTATAACTGCATTAATGGCAGCTTCTTACAGGAAGTATGCGGATGTAGTTAAGCTACTTATAGAAAGCGGGGTGGATGTTAATGCAAAAGATAAATATGGTAAAACTGCTTTAATGTTCGCTTGTCAAAAAAGGTGTATAGAAATAATATCTTTGCTAAAAAACGCTGGCGCAAAAGAATAATATTAACTCATGATAATAATAACAAAAATAGGCGATGGCAAAATGAAAGCGGCAATCTACACGAGAGTTTTTACAAACGACCTATATAGTAAAGGGCGTTGTATAACACAGAAAGGGAAAAGCAAATAGTTACCACCGAGGGCTATTTGCTTTTCTTGTCGTTCTTCCCTATGTTTTTTCTCATATCTCTCAGAAGTTCCAGAGAAAACCACTAAGAAGCGTAAAAATCACAACTGATTAAAAATAAATATTTTTTCTATACTCCAAGATAGCTTGTATTCAAAAGACGTTCTTGTACTTCTAACAACACCATCAAAAATATCAAAAAAACCTTTTTTTCTCCCCCCCTTGCATAATTATATATGTAGGTGGAGGTTAACGTAGTAATCTGACAGTCCTTCTTCTGCAAAATAAAAAATGGAGGTGTTTTGATGATTGTAGTAGAACAAGAAGGTAGTTTGCAGTTCACATTTGACGATGGAACTGGCGAGACAAGAAAAGAGAGCATAAGAGGGATAAAGCCAGCTGCGCTTGACCAGGATGTTTATGATTGCGGAGTTGCTATTTCCGGGCTTATCGTTGACGCCACAGTAGGACTCAGGCGTTCTCTTCTCAAGGATTACGAAGGATAAAGGGGGTGATGGATAATGGCATTAGAAAACACAACTAAAAAGACAATCCAGATGTCATTTATGACAGAGAACGGCAAGACGTACAGAATGGAATTTAACAATCCCAAAGCTACTCTCACGACAACAGATGTGCAGACTGTTATGCAGATGATTATCGACAGGAACATCATACTGACAACGAACGGAGCACTTGTGAGCATTAAAGACGGCGGAGTAGTAGACAGAACTTACACTGACCTCATTCCGTAGATTCTTTTTCTTTCTTGGTGCAGGTGTTTTTCAACCTGCACCTTTTACTTAAAGGAGGTGTTAAATGAATATTCAACCAGAATGGCTATCAGGACTTATAGGAGTGATTGCTCCTCTCATTGTGCGGTGGATTACGGGAGCAAACCTTTCAAGAAGAACTAAAAGCATCTTTGCGATACTTGTATCTGCCGTTATAGGATTTGCTTCTTCTTTTCTCTCCGGACAGTTTGACCCAAACACAGTACTTAAATCTATTGCTATTTGCTTTTCTATCTCCCAGATTGTTTATGACCAGCTATTCAAGGATATCTTTAAAAGAAAAGAAGAACAAGATATACCTTTTGTACAATAAGGATATAAGATGAGCTACACGGATATATTAAGAGCAGTTGCTGATGTTGGTTTCCCCGTTGTCGTGTCTATTTACCTTTTAATGGTGTTCGGGAATAAAATAGATAAACTCTCAAGAGCGGTAGACAACCTTTCCAAATACATTGACGCGCTGCTCAGGACACAGGGAAAGTGAGAGGCATACGATACATCATACTGCACCACTCAGCCACTGATTATCAAGCAAACAAAGAAGATATAGATGGCAAACAGGTAGGTAGAGTAATATGTGAAAGAGCAAAGGAACGCTGGAAAGATAAATACCTTAATTACAGATGCGATTATCACTTTCTCATAGGGCATACGGGTAAAGTATTTACAGGGCAACCAATTGAAAACTCTTCCTGGCACTGCACTAATTACGAAGCAAACCTCATAAGCATCGGTATATGCTTCTTAGGAAACTTTGAAAGAATAACAATGCCAATAGAGCAGTTCAATACCGGCGTAAAACTTGTTAAAAGCTTAATGGAACAATACGATATCCCCCTTAAAAACATCCTGAGGCATAAAGATGTTATTTCTGATATCACTCATCACTCAAACTCTACTCTCTGCCCCGGTAAAAACTTTCCCTATCTAGAACTGCTTGATGCCCTCCGTGACGGTGAACCGTTTTTTGACATTGGAGAAGATTACAAATATATAAAAGAGATAAAATACCTCAAAGAAAAAGGGATAATCAAAGGTGACGGCAAAGGATACTTCAACCCAGATGAAAGCATAACACGAGAAGAAGTTGCACTTGTTGCGTATAGGATAGTAAAACTACTTTTAAAATAAATTTTTCAATTTACTTTTTTTCTTATATTTTACTCTTACAAATATTTTCAAACTTCTTAGAAGGTTTGTAATAATTTCTTTTAAGGTTGTCGAGTGTTTACGGTAAAAATATGGCAGGTATGCGCCTGCCCTCAAAAACTTTTTCCTTTTTATGTATCTTCTACAGCCAGTAATACATTGTTATAGCACAAGAGTCATTATCCCAGTCAACAACTCTTTACCACAGTTTGGGCAGAACATTTTAGCCTCCTTTATAATTTTTATCTTTTAATTCTAATATTTACATTATTCATTTCAGCTTCTAAGAATAATTTTATTATATTCATTTTTATTTTAGATCTTTTTTTTAAAAATCAAAATGTCAAATCGAATTATCAAAAATCTATATTGAATAAATGGTAATGTATTTTTTCTTCCGGGTGGGGAACATTCTTTCTTGCCAGCCGCTGTTTGCAGTCTGCGAAAGGAATAGGTTTGTTATGAGCGAGCTGTCTGTGTTGTTTGGCTGGCTGGTAACTGAGGGTGGGACTATATGACTACCGTTGACTGCACAGTGTCCGCAAAAAGAAAACAACGAACAAAAAAAAAGCGGGGAATTACCCCGCTTGACTTTATGAATACCAGCTTCCCGTGTATGGAAGACCGTGAAACCCTTTTTCAATTTACTTTTCTGTTGTAAAAAATTTATTTAGATATAAAAATGTGGGGCACAGGCTAGTTTTTACGGGAGGGGATTTGCGACTTATAATTTGCTAAAATTCTAAAATTAGCTAAAATTCTCATAGAGTGATAAGGAATTACTCAATTTAGATTAAAAAAGAGAGAAAGTTATGAATAAAAAATTAATCCTAGGAATTGCGATTCTGGCAATAGTAGTACTTGCCTCTTCTATTTGGTTATATACAGAAAGACAAACGGCGGAATCATCATTTACACCTCCACTTCCAACAGAACCAGCACTGGGATCGCTATCAACCCAAGAGTATGTTTATGACGATAAACTCGGCTATTGTTTTGAGTATCCAGGTGGTTGGGAATTTTCTATTTATGTAGATAAAGATGTTGAACAGTGCGATCCATCACTTGATTATAAAAATTGTTATTGTGTAGATTTTCCAGATAAAAATATTAAAAAAGTTGTATCCTTCGAGAAGAAAATACTTAAGGACGGGCCACAATTCCCAGTGGAAATCGAATTAATAGTAAAATCAGCCACAGATTTACAAGAAGTTAAAGAGGAGTTCAAGAAAGGATTAGAGATGTCGGGTGGTGTACCAATCTTAAATGAGGTCGTAATTTCGGTAAATAATATAAGCGGGTATGATATACTCTCCGGAACACCTTATTGGAAACTGAGGCAGGTAGCATTTTTCGAAAATGGAATAGCTTACGTTTTCAAATATTCATCTCAAGATGAGTTTTATCGTATGTATGAAGATGATTTTAACAATATGATAAATTCATTTAACATAAAAAAGGAGGCATAAATGACAAATCTTTTTTCTCAGATTAGAATAAGAAATATTGATTTAAAGAATAGGATATTAATGCCTCCGCTTGCTGTGAAGAACCCGGAAAAGAGCGGATTTGTAAATGATATTGTCGTTGATTACTATTCTAAAATGTCAGGATTGGGAATGGGTTTAGTAATTACTGAGAATGTTTTTGTATCTCCTGAATCGAAGGTTATGCCAAATCAATTGCTTTTGTCGCATGATAAGTTTGTTGAAGGACATAAAAAATTGGTTAACGCTATTTATAAAAATGGGGCAAGAGTTGCAGTTGAAATTAATCATGCAGGGGCAAACCTTTTTGATATCCCCGAACTTAAGACCATGCTTGCAAATAAAGATGAAGGCGATTTTGTTGTAGACAATGAGGGCGATGTAAGGGAGACGCTGAATTCTATAAACGAGAAAGACCTTTCTAAAAGAGATATAACTGGCATAGTCGAGTCTTTTGGTGATGCTGCAAAAAGAGCTATTGGTGCAGGTTATGATATGGTAGAAATTCATGCGGCGCATGGATTTTTGATAAATCAATTTCTTTCGCCGTTTATAAATAAAAGAAGCGATGAATATGGTGGCAGCCTGACAAATAGAATGAGAATTTTAATCGAAATAATTGAAGATGTAAGACATAAAATTGGCGAGACACCTATTATAATCAGATTCCCGGCGTCTGATAATCCACCGCAATTTACTTTTTACCCAAACGGGCTTAAGCTTGAAGACGGGTTAAAAGTAGCAAGAGAGATTTCAGTTAAAGGTGTTGATATGATTGATATATCCGGTGGTTATTCGGGAAGCAGGCCAAAAGAGCTAAAGGAGATTGAAGGATATTATGTTCCCTATAGCAGTGCTCTTAAAGAAATTATCAATATTCCGGTTAATGTAACTGGCGGGATTAGAACGCCGGAATTTGCAAATTATGTCATTAAAAGCGGTAAAGCGGATACCGTAGGTATAGGAAGGGCATTGCTTGCTGATAAAAAGTGGATATCCAAAGCAGCAGAAAAGATTTTAGAAGAATAAAAATATAATTTATTTCTTTTTTATCTTTTTACTTGTCGTATGTAATTGCTGTTGTCCTTGCATCATTGTCTCAACCAATATTACGGCGGAGAGGTTGTGGCAAAAAGTTATTATTACATAGCCTAAAGGAAAAGGGCATTTTAATATCTGACTCAACGAAAGCCGCCATAGGACAACAAATTGCTGTGGCGGCCTTCCTCTTTTTTATTTTTTATGCTTTTTTGCCATCGTTTTTAATACTACCTTTTTTGCGACGCATTAAAATAAATGTAACTAATGCTGCGGATACTACAATTAGTCCGATTATAATCCATAGCACAGGGACATCTTTTTTATCATGCCCTGCATCAATCTCTGTGCGACAGAGTTGTATAAACTCTGATGTATATGGATGTGCGGGGTACATTTGATTTACAATAGTAAATTCATCCAATGCTTTTGAATAATAGCTGTTCCACATATAGTTTAAGGCGGTTTCGTAACGTTCATCAAGTTGACCTTGATGTGGAGTAGCGCCAAGTTCATTTAAGTAATCTTCAACAAGATTTATTGGTACAAGAAAATTGAAACCTTCGATTGTTTGCCCTGTATTGTAATCTATTGTGCCAAACGTAGAAATTCCAATTGCTTCACCTTCTTCATTGAACGCTGGCCCTCCGGAATTTCCATGATAGATTGCAGCATCTGTCTGGAGAACAGACCATCCGCCGGGCATTTGCTTTACAGCGCTGATAATACCTGTTGTTACAGTAGAGACGGTGGCACTTTCCCCTTTTAAATATGGATGGAATGTTGCAACGCCAGGGTAGCCTATACAGTAAATTTTTTCGCCAGCTGCCATTTTGGATGAATCTCCTAATTTTACGGTGGGAAGTGCAACACTTGATTCTACTTTTAGGATTGCAATATCCTTGCCTGTACCTGTGCCGGATGGATCGCCAACTTTTTTTATCTCTGCTTGTAAACCTTCTTGTATAATTGCAATGCCGGGAATTGACTTACCCAAAGATGCATAAACTTTTATTGGTACATTTTTTATCTGCGCATGTTGAAATAAAAACTGGAAAAACCCATTCGAAAATGCTGATACCTCTGATTCTGCTATCCAACCATTTTCAGTCTGTAATTCTATTTCTTTTTCCACCACTGTTTTTAAAATCATAAATTTTTTAAAATCCTCTGTAAATTTTACAACATGTGCATTTGTTACAATATAACCTTCAGGTGTAACAATAAACCCAGAACCAGAAACACCAGTTTGTGCATATTCTTCCCAGAACCCTCCTTCTGGGTCTTCCCAGAAAGAGAAATTCTCATCAAACAAAGCATTCGGGGCCATTACGTGACCTTCAATAATTGTCTGAATGTACGTAACTCCGGGTTGTGTGAGCGCAATAATCTGTTTAGGGGTGAGTACACCAGTAGGGTTTGCGGCAAGGGGAATGTTAGCTGGAATAAGCAAAGATGCAATGATGATTAATACAATGAGTGCACACAATGCTTGTTTTCGTACCATTTTTGCCTCCTTTAAATATATATTTTTTACTGTATTTCCATAGTAAAATAAAATTCAATTTTTTTATTATTTTTTAAGCTTACAATTATTTTACGGTGTGTCAATACAATATATGGAGATCTCTGAAAAAGTATGGGAATAGAATAAAATGTTATGATAAGTTTGCTTCTGCATCAGAGAAAACCGACAAGTTACCAGACCCTGAAATAAATTCAGAGTGACAAACAGAGTTTTTCAGAGATCTCATATGAATTATATACATTTTCTAGTTATTTTTAAAGTTTTTACTTTCTATCTGTGATATTTTTTGAAGTGATAATTATAAAAAGAGCAGGTTGTTTCCCTACCCTCTAAAGATGTATTTCCTTTTGTTTACCTGCCATATGTGATCGTTATTGTTCTTGTGTCGTTGTTCAGATCAACGATATTGCAAGTAATTTGTTTATCCTCTGGAAATTCTTTTTTGATTTTGTCTTCTTAATAAATACCTTCAAGTTTATTTTTATGGTTTAATAAAAGTTTTTTACTTATTGATTTACAAAAGACTTTTTATAGTAATTAAAATGATGCTTATAATGAAAATTGTTATTTCAAGACCTGCTACTTGTTTTTCCTTTTATTTTTTTTCATAATTTTTATCCATTTCTTTCTCATAATGCTTAAATGCCTGCGGTAAGATAGACTATACTTACTGGATATTAAACTTCTTAGTCGTTTAAAACTTGCCTGATCTCGTGTCATTCTTTTGCTCATTCTTTTTCCCATTTTTTAAACCTCCCTTTTAAAGATTAAAATCGAGGTGTTGAGTAGGTTAGGTTTTGAAATATAAGATTTTAGATCTGACAAAAACTCTATTTCTTTTTTGTTTGTAAAAAAACGAGAATCACTGCTCATCATTTTTATTTTCCTCTCCTTTCTTATATTTTATCCTTCTTGACTAACATTTGCAAATTTGTTTTGGGATTTTAAGAATTAGTTGGATATCTTTCCTTGACTATAAAAAATTGTGGGATATAAAATAATAAGGTGTTTTACGAGAATAAAAAGGAGAAGCGGAATGAAAATTAATGTTGAATATTTAGAGTTTATGTGGCCGATGAGACATTTTTTAATAACATGTGGGGATATAAGCGGGGAATCAAATATCATAGCGGTTAGCTTTTGTATGCCTGTGTCAAAGGAGACTCCATTTATAGCTTGTGCCATAGGAAAAGGGACTTATTCATATAAATTAATTGAAGGCGCTAAAGAATTTATTGTAAATGTTCCTTCGGAGAACCTAAAGGCAGAGATATATTATTGCGGCTTCCATTCAGGGTATCACGTGGATAAATTTAAAGAAACTGGTTTGACGCCGCAACCGGCACGCCAAGTAAGAGTTCCCATTATTGATGAATGTGTAGCGCATATGGAATGCAAGCTTAAGCAAGAAATAGAAGTGGGAGATAAAAGTCTGTTTATAGGCGAAGTGGTAGAGGCATATGCAGATGAAGATGTTGCAAAAGGGAAAAAGAAGATCGTGTATGCAAAAGGCGATTTCCCGCGAAAAATATATGCTATAAGATTTAAAACTCCGTAATTCACTTCGAAAACACGCAAAATTGCTGCCATAAAAAGCAAAGATGTGTTTAAAAAAAGGAGAGAAAATGAATAGAAAACTTCCACAATATCTTTGGTTAATAATTATTGTACTATTTATTTGCTTAGAAATATATCATTTTATTGTTGGGAATTATTTTGATTTAATCATCAGTCTTCTGATAGTGGTAATTCTTTTATCGATGATAGGAGTTTTTTATCTTATTAAAAAAAATGTAAAGAAATAATGGAATATTCGGATATAGTAAGTTGGATTAAAAGCAAACTTCAAAATGTAAAATAAATGGCTATGTAAATTTATTTAGGCCTAAAAAAAGAGGATGATTTCTTATGACAAAACAAGAACAGACGAATAATCCCTACAACACATGTTGCTGGAGAGCGCTTTCTGAATGTAAAGATTGCCCTCTTGCTAGTCGTTTAAAGTGTCGTTACAATTCAGGAGATTTGTTTCATTTTATGGGTCTTTTCTGGACCTTTGCCATTCCAGCTTTTATTGGGATGATAGTGGGTGGCTATGGTTGGTATATTCTGGGAGAAGTTGGTTTTATGATTATCTTCTTTAATTTCTGGGAGATTCGTATCCTTTGCAGTCATTGCCCTTATTATGCTGAGAAAAGGAAAATATTACACTGTATCGCCAATTATGGTTTTCTCAAGGTTTGGAAATATCATCCAGAGCCAATGAGTAACTCGGAAAAAGTTCAACTTATAATTGGTTTTATTATATTGTTTATTTATCCATTTATATTTTTGATTATCGGAAAGCAATACATTTTTACTTTCCTTGCTGTATGGGGAGGTATAATGTTTGTTTGGACTTTACGAAAATATACTTGTTCTGAATGCATCAATTTTTCTTGTCCTTTGAATCAGGTATCTAAAGATGTCGTTGATGAGTATCTCAAACGCAATCTTGTGATGAGAAGGACATGGGAAGAAAATGGCTGGCAAATAGGAGGGAAGTCATGATAATGAAGTTTAATAAATTCTCATTCGTGCTATCGTTTAACTTAGTATATACGCTGCAGGTTAATGTCCCTTCTCTTCGGGACATTGTTTCCTTTAGGTGCAGCCGTATATAATGGAGATGTTAGGTGACATGCTTAGTTTTGAGCCATGAAGAGGTGCATATGAGTAGATTCAAAAAATGGGCTGAACGTGAATATAGTAAGAAACAACGAGTTATTGTTCTGTTTCTGGGAGGAATATTTTTTGTAGTTGCAATTCCGTTTTTTCTTATCACAGCATCTTCCCATATTGATAAGTGGTTTCACTTCCAAACATTTGTTTATGGAGCAATAAACCATATTATTGGCTTGCTATTTATCAGTATGGGGTTGTTATTTGCTGTGTGGTCTATACAAGTCCAGTTTTTCGTCGGTCGTGGAACACCGGTACCGATGATCCCTACACAGAAATTGGTTGTACAAAGGCCTTACAGTTATTGCCGAAACCCAATGTCCTTGGGAACTATTATATTCTATCTAGGAATTGCTATCTGGAGTGGTTCGCTTTCTACGGTTGGGTTAGCTTTGATCTTTGCAATGTTACTCATGGTATATAATAAAATGGTTGATGAAACAGAATTAGAGGAGAGATTTGGTTTTGAATACCTAGAGTACAAGAGGAAAACTCCATTTCTGATACCACGCCTACGGAAAAAGAATTGAGTAAAAGCATTTCACTTGTGTTGTAGCTAACACAGTCTTTGCGGTTCGCTTTGTTTGTCTAAATTTTGCTTTGCAAAATTTAGACAAAAGCCGAAAACGTTGTATAAAATTAAGAATGGTTTTTTAGATGTAGGAGCTTCTTTTTAGCAACTTTATTCATATTATTATATAAAAGATATTTTAGTGTGTTCCTCCCGAGCAGGTAAGTCATTTTCTCTAAACATACTTGACTACAAAAAATTGTGGAGTATAAAATAATGAGGGGTTTTACGAGAGTAAAAGGGAGAGTCTAGAAGGGATGTATATGTGAATTACTCGTATATGTTGATAAACTGGAATGATATCTGAACCATTCGGATATAAACGATGTATATAAAATTCTGACTCTGCTTTTAAAACAAGAAGATTTAAAGGTGCAGAAATAATTCAACAGGGAGGTGAAGAGATGGGGAATAGTAATAAAGAAAATAAAAACTTAATTGCATACTGTGGTCTTTACTGCGGGGATTGTCCCAATTATAAAGGAAAGATTGCTGACTTGGCAAGAGATCTCAGAAAAGAACTGAAAGGAGTAAGATTTGACAAAACAGCAGAAGCTTTATCAGAAATCTCATTCTTTAAGACATTCAATAACTATCAGCAATGCTATGAAGTGTTAGGAGCGATGGTAAAACTCCGCTGCAGAAAGATCTGCAAAGATGGCGGAGGCCCACCTTTCTGTAAAATTAGAAAATGCTGCCAGAAAAAAGGGATTGATGGTTGTTGGGAATGTGAGGAATTTGAAACGTGCGAAAAACTGGATTTTTTAAAGCTGGGCCATGGCGATGCTCATATAAAAAATATAAGAAAAATCCGTAAACAAGGAATTGGAGAATTTCTTAAAAAGGAAAAATATTGGTATGCAAAGCCCAAATAAAAATCATAGGCGGAGCTTAGAACTTTGCGGCTGCCTTATAACTTTGCCCTCAAGGACATAGAATAACGGATAAAAGGCTTTCTTTACTTTACCTAAATTGCTTTTGGTAACTTCTTTCGCCCGTAAAACGTTACTAAAATTGTATGTATAAGGAAGTGGAAATTATGAATGAAATAAAGTACAAACCAATTGGGGTCATTCATTCTTCATTTAAAGAACCTAAGGGAACTCCCATACAACCTGCAGGTGCTAAGAATGTTAATGGAACGGTTGAGCTATTTACAAAATATGCTGAAGGCCTAAAAGATATTGAGGGCTTCTCGCATATTATTTTAGTATACCATTTCCATTTATCCAAAGGTTCACCATTAACGGTGAAACCATATATGGACAATGAGGTACGTGGAGTTTTTGCGACGCGAGCTCCAAGTAGACCAAACTCTATTGGTATCTCAATAGTACGGCTTGTCAGAGTTGAAGAGAATATACTTCATATTCAAGATATAGATATTATAGAAGGAACTCCTCTTTTGGATATAAAACCTTATGTTCCAGAATTTGATATAAGAGAAACGGAGAAAAGAGGATGGCTTGAGAAAAATTTAGATAAACTTTCAACATCAAAAGATGATGGTAGATTTATAAAATGATTTGTGCGACTTTTGATAACAACGGGACGTTAGGCGAAACTGTTTTTTATGAGGGTTTGTTTATATGATTTAATTTGCTAATTATAATTTTCCTTTTGAGTTAACTTATAATCTTCCCGTATTTCTTTCTTCTCTTCATACATCTTTTCATCAGCTGTTTTAATTAATTTTTCTATTGAGGCAGGATTAGTTGGGTCATAAACAGAAAAACCGATACTAAAGCTTATCTTATAGGGCTTATTTAAATTTTTGTTTAATTCTTTTAATTTTTTATTTACTCTTTCTTTGATTAGAGGTTCATCATCCAAGGAATTGTCGGGAAGGATTAACATAAATTCATCTCCTCCTATGCGGCAGACAATGTCGGCTTCTCTTAAGATAGATTTAAAGAATTGAGCTACTTCTTTTAAGGCTTCATCTCCTTCTCCATGACCAAAGGTATCATTGATATCTTTAAGGTTATCTACATCGAGGTAGGATAAAAGAATAGGATTTTTCTTTCGATTGGCGATCTTAATCTGCTGTTCTAACAGAGCAAGCCCGTATCCTCTGCTGTAACAATTGGTAAGAGTGTCATAGCGAGCTAATTTTTGCAGTTCTTCTTCCATCTTTTTTCGTTCAGTGATATCAATATAAGTGCCAATTATCCCTTTTATCTGCCTGCCGATTACTATATCAGAGCCAGATACAGATACTGGGAAGCAAGTACCATCTTTCTTTTTTCTTACCGTTTCATAATTAAAATAACCTTTAGACAATGCTGTTTTATCCAAATTTTTTCCTTCTTCTATTTTGTCCGGGGGATGAATCATCCCGTCGTTGATGTTTTTGCCTTTAACCTCTTCCAAAGTATAGCCAAAAAGCTCGGTAAAGCGTGGGTTTATATTTACGATATTACTGTTTTTATCTAAATAGACCAAAGCCTCGGGACTATTTTTGAATAGACTGGCAAATTTCTGCTGGCTTTGTTGTAGGGCTTCTTCAGCTTTCTTTATTTCAGTGATGTCTCTAGAGACAAAAAGCAACTGATTGCCTATAATATTTCCGGTGCTTTGAACATAGCGCCAATTTCCACCCTTTTCTTTAAAACGAAATTCTATTCTCTCAGTAATCTTAGATTCTTTTCCGGCAAAAAGCTTTTTAAACTTGGCAGTAACATATTTTGTTAATATTGGTAACAATTTCTTTTTATCGTCAGGATGGATAAAATCAAAAGGAGATTTACCGACTAATTCTTCTGGCTTATAACCCGTAGCATCTTTAATTGAAGGGCTGATATATCTGTATTTTGTTTGTAAATTAAAATCTTGGAGAGTAACCACATCACTGGTATTTTCAGCAATTAAACGGTAGATTTCTTCAGATTTTACTGATTTTTTCTGTGCTTTTAATTCAACAATCTTCTGACGCAATTTTGCTAATTCATTTTGCAGCTGCTCTTTTGTTTTTTCTTTGCCTTTCATATATTTTGCTTTATCCTTTTGGGGTTTATATTTTTTAACTTTCCTTTTTCCTACCATATAGAATTATGCGATTAGCGCACTTTATACAGATATTAGTTAACATTATAATACTAAAAAATTATATTTGCAATATTATTTTTTACACCTTCCCTTTTTATATTTTATTCCTTTAATAAATATCTCTAAATTTATTTTGGGAGGTTTTAAATGACTTTTTAAGCAAAAGAATGCAATTGAACGGTATTTTGAAAAATGATTTTATGGAATAAAAAAGGGGGCTTTTGCCCCCTGATCTATTTGTTATCTATTTTTTATATGATGTCTTTTAGTTTTGAGATTCTTTTTTCTCTGTCTTTTACGAAGCGTTCTATCCCGCTAAAGACATGTTTTTCGTCGAGGTGTGCTTCTTCGGTTACTTCGGCAAGGGTACCGCCCGTTCTCCATCTGTTGTCCCAGTCGCATGAGAGCGAATATTCTTTTACAACGGGGTTTCCAATCCAGTGATACATCAGTTTGATTGATTCATTTGTAATAACCATTGCATCATTAAACTGTTTCCACGGTAATACCTTGTTTTTGTATTCCTCTGATTCTCTCCTGAACAATTCATAGCTTGGGGCGGCAACGATACGCACGTTAAGATTTGCGTTTCTTAATTCATCTATTATATTTACGACGCTGAGTGTTGAGCTCGTGCCCTGTACAATGACTGTGCCCATTTTTTCTTTGCCTTCTTCAAAATCTTTAAGAATGTATGCACCGTGAGCTGCTTCAAAATATGATCCCAATCCTCTTGTTTCTCTGTCCGGTATTGTAATACTTGGTCGTGTTAGGACAAGAGCAATAATTGGTACGTCAAGTTGCAATGCCTTTCCCAAAAGTACGGGTACTTCATTGTGTTCCCATGGGATAAGATCTATAACCTGTCCCTCAGGGAACATATCCCTTACGCCTGGTGCATATATACCGAAGTGCGTTCTTGAATCATCTGCTGTTTCAGGGCCTGAATGTCCTTCAACCCAGATTGTTTTTCCTATTTTCAGGGGACAGTCCTGTGCCAGCTGTGAAAATATTCTCATCATTCCGTATTTGAGATATGCAAATGAACCGTAAGTTGAACTGGTTGAGTAAAAACCTGAAAAATCTTTGTAGGGATCTTTTGCTAAGTTTGTTGTTTCTATTCCTGCCGAGATACCAGCATTAACAAATTCTGTAATTTCCTGTGGGAGGAGTGTGCCGTCAGGGTTTTTGTTTCTGTCGTACCAGCCGTATCCCGGAAAATCTCCAAATGGTTTTGCAAACCCTGAAATTTTTGTGGAGTCTGCAAGGTCCGCTGACATTGCTATAAATAGCGGCCTGTTGTATTTCTTTGCGCAGTATGCATTGACCCAGGCCCCCCATTTACTGAATGCGCTTCTATTTGCGTCCTTTGTACCGGGTTTTGCGTAGAGTTCTTCAGGATAATTTTTATAGTCAGTGAGCACCGGATCATATACCGGATTATTTTCTCTTCCGTCTGATAATTGTAGTGTAGGGATTGTTTCCGGGATTGATTCCCCGATTGCAACAAGCCGGTTTGAAAGATAATCTACAAGTTCTTTATCATTGAGTATAACGCTCATTGCTACATCAATATTTTCTTTGAACTGCTGGTGAATTTCTTCTTTTGTTTTTGGCGCTCCTTTTCCATAACCGACAAATTTAACACCGTATTTTTCTTGGAAAGGCCTTTTTGTTTCCCAGAATATTTCTGAATTCATTTTATGCGGCGAACCATGTGATTTATTATCGTATTTTAAGTATCCCCTACCTTTCCTTGTTTTGAACCAGCATATATTTGGTATGTTTTTTTCTATTTTTTCATCATCAAATAGATTAAGCATAATCTGTGTTATTTCTTTATAATTTGAACCTTTTTCTGTGCCCATTGTGCGCCAGCCGTGTGGGCTAAACCATTCTTTAGGGCCGCCATAGACGGTTTCTTTTAATGGATGATCATCGATACCAAAGTTATTCCAGTCGATAAGGAAGAAAAGATTGTCCAACCCTAATGCCCATGCTGAGTTCAATGCTTCGTGCGTTCCGCCCGGCGTGAGTCCAGCATCTCCTTCAAGGGCAATTACTTTTATATTGCCTGCACCTGCTCGCTTTAGAGCAATAGCTTCTCCTACTGCTCCAGTGGGACCGTGTCCGGATGGGCCTGTGTTGAATTTTAGGAAGAGTGTTTTGCCGCCGAATTCAGCGTGTCCTGATAATCCTCCCCTTCTTCTAAATTGCAATAAATCTTCCGGGAGAAGGGTGATATCTCTTCTGAGTCTGAATTTTTCGTCTCCTGTTTCTTTATATTTTTTATCCATAGCGCCGTTTAATGCCGCAAGTGTTGCATATACTAACGGTATTGTGTGTCCTGCAGAAAGAATAAATCTATCCGAAAAGCGTTTTTCAGGATTTCTTATATCCCATTTCATTATTCCCGAGAGCATAAGGGATACTAAAATGTGTCTTTTGGAACGCGATCCACCCGGATGGCCACTTTGTCTGTAATTAAGCAAGATGTCTATGAGTTGGTCTATTACATCACCGGTTTTTTCCCAGTACTGAAATTCTTTTTCGCTAATGTTTCTCATAATATCTCCTTTTATTAAAGTTTATTGTACTCTAAAAATTCTTGTCAAGATTGTATATAAAAATGTTTATTTAAATATATTTTTGTACTCTTCTACTGTATCGTTTGTAAATTTTTCCATTCCCTCTTTTGTTTTATGGTGGAAAATCATTTTTTTTAATACGGGAAAGGGAATCGTTGCGATATCTGCCCCTATTTCTGCAAGCTCTTGTACTTGAGTCGCATTTCTTATGCTTGCTGCGATTATTTCTGTAGCAAAATCATAGTTTTCAAATATGTTAACAATGCTCCGGACGAGGTTAATTCCACTTACAATAGTATTGTCATGCAGAATTTTATTGTTAACAACAAGTCCATCTTTTGGATAATAGTCTGGTTTTGTAAAAGGGATTTCATTTTGAAATCTCAGATAATCGTCAATTCTTCCAGCAAAAGGGCTCACGTAACGCGCACCTGCTTTTGCTGCAAGCAATGCTTGTGACGGCGTCATAATGAGTGTGCAGTTTACAGGGATTCCATCGGCAGAAAGTTTTTTTATTGTTTTTAACCCGTCAAAGTTGTGGGTGCCATTTTCTGAAATCTCGGGGTTTACTGGGATTTTTATTACAACATTCTGTGCAGCACCATTAAATTTTTTGAATAGTAATTTACCTTCCTTATACATTTTATCTTCTGTATTCCCAATTACTTCGAGGCTTACCGGATGGCCTTTGCCTGCCGTAACAAGCATATTTTTTACATAGTTTTCTAGCGTGATGTTCTGTCCTTTGTTCTTGTAATATTTTACTGCTTTTTTAATCAGGGAAGGGTTTGTAGTAATTCCATCTACAAAGCCCCAGGAAAATGCTTCTTTAATTTCGTCTATGTTTGCTGTATCGATAAAGATTTTCATCTCTAGTTTTTAAAATTCATCTTCTTCGTCTACATAGTATTTTTTTGGCAGTGCAATAAGAATTAAACCAAGACCCAGAAAATTTAAAAATAGTCCCATGAAAAACCAGCCAAATCCATTTCTTCCCTTTCTGGAAGCAACGATTGCGGTGATAATTGCGATTATAAGACCAAAAGCAAGTAAGGCTCCGTAAATTCCTATTAACCAACCTATCGCCAATCCCAAATCGGGCATTTCCGTAAAATTTTGTCCAAACATTATAATACCTCCTTTTTTCTAATTTTAGCAAGTTTTGTTTATTTATCAAAGAGGCGTATCGGAATAAATTTATCATACAGTGCATAAAGAGTAGACTGCATAACGTGTTGAAGGAATTTTCTAAAAAGAAGTAATTTTTTTGTTTAACTAATTTCTGCAAAGAGGAAATAAAAGTTTTTAATGAAAGGAAAACGGCAAAATATAGGCATCAAGGTGTATTCGCAAGCAAATCTTTTATTTCATTGTGATTGATGCTAAATGTTGGATTTCATTTGATTTGCGATATAATAAAATATAATGAAAAATATTGTTTGTTGAGCATATTTTCTTTCTTTAATTTGATTTTTTAATATTAATGCAGTTCGTTCTCGGAGGGAAAAAATGAAAATAGTGCTTATTGTAGCAAACGGGAATAGTAATTCAAAATTGTTCTACCAAAAACTTTCAAAAAAAGTTGATTTTATTATTGGAGTAGATGGGGGGGCAGGCAAACTTATTAAATGTGGCATAATACCAGATCTTGCGGTAGGCGATTTTGATTCAATAGGGTGTGACGAGTTAAATCTTTTAAAGAAAAAAGGGGTAAACATCTTGCAATTCCCGGAAGATAAGAATTATTCAGACACAGAGCTTGCAATAAATGTTGCGCTGGGAAAACATTTTAATACGTTTATCCTTTCAGGGATGCTTTATGGAAGAATTGATCACATGCTTTTTAATGTTTCTCTTCTTTATCCGCTTCTTAAAAAAGGTAAAGATACATACATTCTTGAAGAAAGAGAAGAGATATATATTGTAAATGGCAAAAAGAAAATTAAAACGAAGAAAAGTAGCACGGTATCTCTTTATCCTATGACAAACATTGTGCAGGGAGTGAAAACCTCAGGACTTAAATATCAGCTGAACGGGAAAACACTTTTTAAAGGGAAAACACTGACATTAAGCAATATAGCTGTTTCCGGCGAAATTCAGGTAGAGGTTAAAAAAGGAGTATTGCTTGTCGTCATTCAAAAAAAGTGAATAGAAAAGACAATTTGAATGTTTTAGTTGATGCTCATAAAAGAAGTTTTTCTAAAAAGCATTGAAATTTTGCGTATATTTATTATATTGTAGTAGGTTTACAAAGAGAGATCCTATAAAAAAAGTGAAGGCTTTGAGGGGAAACCAAATGGCAAAACGTTTAGCTACTGTTTTTTATTTTGGTAGGGGTTGCGTGAATAATATCTCTAAATTATTTATAAAAATAGAATTATGAACATTCAAAACACTTTCTTATTTATTGGCGGCATGGCGCTGTTTATTTACGGTATTACCTTAACCAGTAAAAGCATGGAAAGTTTTGCTTTTACTGAATTTAAAAGATTTCTTAATAAAATTATAGCAAGACCAATTTATGCTCTGGGTCTTGGTGCCCTTTTTACATCCATTGTTCAATCAAGTTCTGCCACTACGGTTACTGTAATAAGCCTTGCAAACTCCGGGATATTGAGATTTGAGAATACGCTGGGAATCATTTTTGGTGCAAATGTTGGTACTACAGTAACTGCCCAAATTATTGCTTTCCATCTCACAAAGTACGGCCTGCTTATTTTTGCAATAGGGTTTTTAATTACTTTATCCTTTAAAAAAGAGTATACTAAAGCAATTGGTACCGCCATAATGGGCTTTGGTTTAATATTTGTAGGAATGCAATTTATGGAGGCTTCCGTAGCGTTTATGAGAGAATCCCCGTATTTTGTTAATCTTTTTATTCGTCTCAGTGAAAAACCGATTCTCGGTGTTTTAGTTGCCGCTGGTTTTACTGCTATTGGACAGAGTTCATCGGTTACTATTGGTATTGTACAGGCACTGGGAGCTCAACAACTTTTGACATTAAATGCTGCTTTTGCATTAGTAATAGGGGCAAATATTGGTACAACAGTTACAGCATTAATTGCTAGTATAGGTGGAAATATTCAGGCGAGGAGAGTTGCTGTTTCACATGTCATATTTAATGTTATTGGAGCGCTTATTTTCCTGATTATATTTAAGCCATATGTAAATTTGGTTTCAAAAACATCGGGAGATCTTGTGAGACAAATTGCTAATGCTCACACATTTTTTAATATTGCATGCGCTCTTTCGT
>JAYELD010000038.1 GCA_034717215.1 Caldisericota bacterium | reverse complement strand
ATTAAACTATCTTCATTGGTAGTTGCAAAGTCTGAAAAAGTAGACGCAAGAATAAAGCAAAAAATAAATAATGAAACAAAAACTTTCTTTGGCGTTATATTACTTCTTTGCATATGTCACCCCCTTGTTTAAATTTTATGTCTTTATTTTTTCTTTTTTTCAAAGCGGCTTGTTATTTTACTCTCTTTTTCTTGCAGTTTCTCTTCTTTCTCGCCCCCAGAACAATAAAGCGGAGCTTTGCCTTTATATAAATTCATCACCTCCAATCCCAAGGGAGATTTCGCTCCTGCATCTATTATATTTTATACCCTCTTTTGTCAATACCTTTTTAGAAAAATTTGCAAAAATTTCTTCTCTCATATATATAGATACCTAACTGGCAAAAATTTCCCACTTTTTTGAAAGAATTTTATCATTATTTTTCTATTAACATATTCACTGCAGTTTTTCTTTAAACAATAACCAGTTGTTAAGATCGGGATTGCTTCGTCGCTACGCTCCTCGCAAAGACATTCTTTTTTGCATTTCTTTTCTACGTCTTTAAAATAAGCTAACTTTCCCTTAAGTTCGTTTAAGGATTCCCTCTCTTCGGGGAATATTACACCTTTCTCCATAGAAAGATTTATTTCTTTCAAATACTTTAAAATTTTATTCTATCACCTCCTTTTTAAAATTTTCATATGGATTTTAATGAACCAGCGGTACTATTTCGTATAGATTTTTAACGAGAGGCAATTCGTTTACTTGACGAACCACGCTTATAGATTATAATCTGACAAGAAGGAGAATTAAAAAATGAACATAAAAAGAACAATTGTTATTGTTATAGACAGCGTAGGAGCAGGTGAAGCAGAAGATGCTTATCAATATGGTGACTGGGGAGCCAATACACTTCTTCACACTTTGCAATACAACCCCGGATTAAAGCTTCCCAATATGGAAAAACTTGGAATGAAGGGGCTTCTTCTAGGAGAAAAAGGAGAATATATTGCATCATACGGCAAAATGAAGGAACAATCAAAAGGAAAAGACTCGATAAGCGGCCACTGGGAAATGATGGGAGTCATGCTAAAAGAAGCTTTTCCAACATACCCGAACGGCTTTCCGGATGAGATAATAGAAAAATTCAAAAAACTTACGGGAATTGAAGGAATCTTAGGTAACAAACCTGCATCAGGTACGGAGATTATAAAAGAATTCTACAAAGAACATGTCAGAACAAAGTACCCCATTGTCTACACATCAGCTGATTCTGTCTTCCAGATTGCCGCACACAAAGATGTAATTCCACTTGAGGAACTGTATAAAATGTGCGAAATTGCAAGAAAACAAATACTTGTTAACGACCATGCCGTAGCACGCGTTATTGCAAGGCCATTTATAGGAGACTCGGAAAAAGGATTTATAAGAACATCGGAAAGAAAAGATTATTCATTAAAGCCAACAGGTACAACCGCAATGGATTTATTAAAAGAAAATGGTAAAGAAGTGGTAGGAATAGGCAAAATACATGATCTGTTCGCAGGAATAGGCCTTACCAAAAGTACCCATACAGACAATAATACAGATGGAATTGCAAAAACAATCGAGTTTATAAAAAAGGATTTTAGTGGGCTTCTCTACACAAATCTTGTAGAATTTGATTCGCATTGGGGCCATAGAAGAAACTATGTCGCATATGGAAAAGGCCTAAAAGATTTTGACAATGCCTTGCCTGATATTTTAAGCAATATGAAAGAAACAGATGTTCTGTTTATTACGGCAGATCATGGATGTGATCCAACGTTTAAAGGACACACAGACCACACAAGAGAATTCGTTCCCATCATAGCGTACGGAAAGAAAATTAAAAAAAACTACAACCTTGGGTTAAGAAGCTCATTTTCCGATTTAGCAGATACAATCACAGAAATCTTTAAATTAAGACACCTAAATGGAAAAAGTTTTGCAAAAGAGATCATTATAGAATGAACCATCCCGTAATAGAAGGACCACTAACTCTGGAAATCAAAAGAGGATTTAACAATGATGCAGTAATGGGAGGACTGGATAGTTTCATGCTGAATAAAGTAAACACACTATCCGTCTCTAACACGAAAAAAGAAAAAATAAAAACCCTCTTTACCGGTTATAAGGATGCATCCAAAGAAGAGAGAAAAAATATCATACACGGAGCCCTTTCTCTCTTAAAAGAAACAAAATCAAAACCTAAACAGGAGCAATTTATCTCAATATCCGAATTACACACTCCTGTACAATATATGAAAGGCATAGGCCCACGTCTTGCTTCAGTTCTAAAAAAGCTTGGAATACGGGAAATAACAGATTTACTGTACTACTTCCCCAAAGGGTACCTTGATTTACGGCATATCAACAAAATTGCTTACCTCAAATCAGGAGAAATTTCATTAATAAAAGGTAAAATAATAAAAACGTCAGAAAGAATGAGTAGAATAAAAATTTTTTCTGCTGTTATC
The DNA here is from genome assembly GCA_034717215.1 of Caldisericota bacterium. Lineage (NCBI taxonomy): Bacteria > Pseudomonadati > Caldisericota > Caldisericota bacterium. The sequence goes on along the minus strand of JAYELD010000038.1, from coordinate 10,460 downwards.
TCCGATGGCACGGGTTATATCACTGCGGTTTGGTTCAATCAATCTTACCTCAAAAATATACTGAGAGAGGGAACAGTTGTTATGCTGTCAGGCAAAGTGCAATTTATGTATGGGAAGTGGGAAATGCCTTCGCCCAATTATGAAATTGTTCAATCCGACAGGAAAACAACACATTCAATGCGTATAATCCCTGTATATTCCTTAACCGAAGGAATTTATCAAAAAACATTGAGAAATAAGATAAAAAAGACAGTCGATACATACGCGCCTCTCATTTATGATTACTTGGACCAACAAATAATCAATAAATTAAACCTTACTTCCCTGGATAAAGCTCTGTACAACATACATTTCCCTGAAAATTTTGAATCGCTGGAAAAATCAAAAGAAAGGCTAATCTTTGATGAATTATTTGAACTGCAGATACTATTAGGGCTGAGAAAAAAAGAAATCAAAGGCTCAAAAGGTATAGTATTAAACGCAACGCCCAGGGATATCGAAGCATTCCAGGAACTCCTCCCCTTTGCCCTGACAAAAGCACAGCTCAAAACGATGAATGAAATCATAAAAGACTTTGCCTCCGGAAAGCCGATGAACAGGCTCCTGCACGGCGACGTAGGTTCAGGTAAAACAGTCGTGGGGCTGTTTGCACTGCTCATTGCAGTAAAAAATGGATATCAGGGAACGATAATGTCCCCGACAGAAGTGCTTACCCAGCAAACATTTAATGTCGCAGAAAAGATTTTAAACAAAGCAGGTGTAAAAATAGCACTGCTTACCTCCGGGACAAAGAAAAAGGAAAGAAAGGAAATACTGGAAAACATAAAAACAGGAAAGATAAATGTATTAATAGGGACACACGCCCTGATACAGCACGATGTCGCATTCAAAAACCTTGCAATATCAGTTGTGGACGAACAGCACCGGTTCGGTGTATTGCAAAGAAGCAACCTAAAAAGCAAAGCAATATTTCCGCATACGCTTGTTATGAGTGCAACGCCGATTCCAAGAACCCTTGCGCTTACAATCTACGGCGACCTGGACATATCACAGATAAGAGAAATGCCAAAAGGAAGAAGGCCCGTATTGACAAAAGTGCTGATAGAGAACAGCAGCGGAGCATACACTAAACTTGTGGAGGAATTAAAAGCAGGGAAAAAGGGATACATTGTCTGCCCTTTGATAGAAGAATCTGAAAAAAGTGAATTGCAATCCGTACAAGAACAAGCAGAAAAATTAAAACAAACATACTTAAAAGATTTTAACATCGGCATTTTGCATGGCGGATTGAACTCTGCTGAAAAAAATAAAATTATGAACGCATTCAAATCAGGAGAAATATCTGTTTTGGTATCCACTACCGTCATAGAGGTAGGGGTAGACGTCCCGGACGCAACAGTAATGATTATAGAAGATGCTGATCATTTTGGGCTTGCGACACTACACCAATTACGAGGCCGGGTAGGACGAGGCGAAGTACAATCTTACTGTTTTCTAATAACACAGAACAATAAAGAACAAGCTCTCAACAGGTTGCGTGTTTTAGAAAAAACATCAAACGGCTTTGAGGTTTCAGAAGAAGATTTGAAATTAAGAGGGCCTGGAGAACTGCTCGGGCTCAAACAACATGGCCTACCTGAATTCAAAATTACCTCGCTTCTAAGAGAAAAGGATATGAAGCTGCTAGAAATTGCAAGAGAGCAGGCACAGCTCACTGTAGAAAACAAAATTCAATGGGAAAAAGAAAAAAAAGAAGAACTGATAAAGCTCCTTAAAAATAAATTTAGCGAGAGAGAAGAGCTGGTAGGTATAGCTTAATGAGAATAATAACCGGAAAATTCAAAGGGAAAGTTCTCTTTTCGCCGCCAAAGAATATAGCGCTCAGGCCTACAAGCGACAAAATAAGGGAGGCAATATTCGATACAATAAGAGATGTAGTAAAGGATAGTTTCTTCCTGGATCTTTTTGCTGGTTCCGGTGCCGTAGGTCTTGAAGCATTAAGCGAGGAAGCTAAATTTGTTGTATTTATCGATAAAAATGGAGTAACAATCCAAACATTAAAAAAAAATGTATATTTACTTTCCGCTCAAAACGATGTTTCAATCATGAAGAGAGATGTTCTTGCTGCACTCAAAAACTATCAAAAAATTGAGGAAAAAATAACAGAAAAATTCAATATCATATTCCTTGACCCGCCGTTTCCATCTCTTCTGGCAGGAAAAGTAGTAGAAATGCTTTCAAACTTTCCGCTGCTAAAGAATGATTCCATTGTTATCGCGGAACACGGAACAAGAGAAAAACTTCCACAAGAAATTGTAGGAAAAAACACCTTAGAAAAAATTAAAGAAAAAAAATACGGGAAAATTGCTGTAACGTATTATAAAGTATCAGTCCAGGAATCTGATACTACCGAAAAATAATTTGTAATATGCTAAATCACGTAACAACAGGGAAGAATTCTACGCAAGGTCTAAAATAGTATTACAAAGCTTATCCGCAATACCAATAAATTTATCTGTTCGCGGGGCATTGCCAAATTTTATACTGACAAACTGGGCACTCAGCTCTTTCACTTCTTCATTTAACTTTTTGAGATGTGCGGCCTTTGTTTTATATGCCCCGTTAATCTGGGAAATGACAAGCTCGCTGTCCGATATCAAAGACGCCTTTTTTATGTTCCTGTTCCTTGCCTCCCGCAATGCTGAAATAATTGCCCTGTATTCTGCAATGTTATTTGTCGCACTACCTATATATTCCGCAGAAAGAAAAATCACTTTGCCTTTCTCTGTAAAGATAAAAGCAAAAGCACTTTCTCCGGGGTTACCACGCGATGCACCATCCGTATAAATATTAACCATCTGCCATTGCCTCCTTAAACAATTCTGGGACCTCTTCTCCTATGCCTATAAGATGAATCTCTTTGAGTGTCGTCCCATTGTTTTCAAGATATTGCTTAATGGTCTCGCATATAAGTTGCGTTCCTCTTTTCTTTGGAAAACCAAATATTCCACAGCTTACAGCCAGTATACTTATACTTTTTAATTTATATTTTGTCGCAATTGTTAACACAGAAAGAATCGCATTCCGGAGCTTGTCATCTTCATTCCCTTCGCCCCAAACAGGGCCGACAGTATGAATTACGTATTTTGCTTTAAGGTTTCCGCCACTTGTAATAACGGCTTCTCCTACTTTAAGTGGTCCTTTCTTTTGAATAATACTGTCGCTTTCCTCTTGTATAACATGTCCACCTCTACTTACAATAGCTCCAGCAACGCCGCCGCCATGAGAAAGATATCTATTGGCAGCATTTACAATTGCATCAACTTCCTCTTCTGTAATATCTCCGCAAGCAATTTGTATTTTTACTCCTGTTATTTCTTTCTCATATAATATTTGCATAAGCTATCCTGCATTTAAAAATTTTATAATCTCTCTCATAAACGCAGGTAGGTCGGATGGAGTTCTCGATGTAATAAGATTCCCGTCAACAACAACCTCTTCGTCAACATACTTAGCGCCTGCATTTTTTAAATCATCTTTTATTGCAGAGACACCTGTCAAAGTTACGCCGTTAACAATATGTGCAGAAATCAAAACCCATCCAGCATGGCAAATTGCCGCAACGAGCTTTTCTTCGTCAAACATTTTCTTCACAAATTGTAATATCTTTGAGTTTCCCCTTAATCTGTCAGGTGCATAGCCACCGGGAATAACAACACCACTGAAATTTTCTGGGTGAACATCATCAATTGGCATTTCAGCATCTAAAACAAGCCCTATTTTGGAATGATAGGCCTTTTTCTCCGTGCCTACAAGCACAGCATTAAAACCAGCTTCTTTTAATCTATAATAAGGATAAATCAACTCGAATTCATTAAAATTATCTTCAATAAACACTGCTATTGTTTTCATAATACACCTCCTGTTAAATTATAGCACAGAAACAAAAATTTTCTTTTAAGAAATATTCCAAACCTCTGCCATAGCAGAGAGATACACACCTAAAAGAATTAAAGCTCCCCCAATAAATTCTATAAAGATAGGCATTTCGTGCAAAATAATCAACGCAAAAAATGTAGCAAAAACAGGCTCTCCGAGTATTGTAATAGCAACAAAGGGAGCAGAAAAATATTTTAATGCCCAATTAAATGCAGTATGCCCAATAATCTGAGGAATAAATGCTAAAAGAAAGAAATAAAGGTAAGTTTCCTTAGAATAATAAAAAAGATTCTGTCTGGTTAAAATTGAGCTTACAATAAGAATTATTGCGGCAAAACTATACACAAAAAAGATATACGTAATAAGGTTAAATTTCTTTCGCACTTTTTTACCAATGATTAAATAAAAAGATACGGCAATTGCTCCCATAAGTGCAAGAAAATTACCGTAATTATTGCTCAATCCTATATTTTTTGCTGAAAGAGCAATAACCAATCCTCCTACAAATGCTATTATGATCCCTATAATTGTACATTTTTTTGTACTCTCCTTGAAAAGAAAAAATGAGAAACCAGCAACAAAAATAGGATTTGTTGTAACAAGCACAGTGGATGCAAGAACAGTAGTATAGAAAAGCGAGCTTATCCATAGCACAAAATGGGCAGCAAGAAGGCCCCCCAATAATACAAAAGGCAAAACATCCTTTTTAAAATCCAAACATTTCAACTTATCTCTTTCTAAAATAAAAAACAGAGGAGCAATGAGAATTGCGCTAAGTCCCATCCTATAAGTTGCAATAACAAGTGGCGGTGCATTGCAGAGCCGGATAAAAATAGCTGCAAGACCCACAGAGACCATACCGATAAAAATTATAAATATAGATTTAACCTTGCTCATAGCCTATTATAGAAAGAATGGTAAAAATTTCTAATAATTTGTTAGATTACTACCTTATATTTAAAAATCTTAGATTGTTTACGTCTATTAACCTCAAATAAAAATAAATTTGGAGTTATATGTGTTTAAGCAAGGTTTTTGATAGATAGATGATAGGAAATAAAAGAAATTCAGTTTTTAAATATACGATATATTAAAAGATACAATCTGTATTTAGTAAAATAACCGGTTGCAGTGTTGAATTTTACAAAGAATAAGAAATTCTATCAAAAAATAACTCTAAAAAATCTTTAAGAAGTATGGAACTTTTTTATAAGTTAGGTGTCTAATATATAGAGATACGGGATACAGGATTTGGGATATAGGATTTTGTGAATGGTGAGTTTGAAAAGCTATTGACTTAAAAAACGATTAAAAAACTAAAATAAATTAATTTAGAAAGATTTATTCCAGAGCAGGAAACAAAGATGAAAAAATTATTATAATGCTGACAAAAAAGATAGATTAAAAAAGTTGAAAGTTTTTACTATTTGAATAAATATTAAACCTGTTGCCTCTTAAAAACCCGATAAGCATAATATTGGCATCTTTTGCCATTTCAATAGCAAAATCTGTAGGCGCAGAACGAGAAACAACAGACATAACGCCTAACCTTTTTGCATATTGAACTGCAGTCTCGCTTATTCTTCCACTCGTAAATAAAATGTTAGCATCAAACAATTTGTCAGTCAAAATCGCATCGCCAGCCAACTTAAAAATAGTACTCTGCCGAGAAACATCTTCAAAAAACGAAATAAGCTTTTGTCCATCCGATAAACCTGAAATATGAGTTCCGCCGGTTTGTTTAAAAACTATACTTTTCGAAAGAAGTTCCTTCATGAGCACAAACAATTTTGAGGAATTAATAGAGAATTGCTTTTCTAATAAAGGATTGTTGGATATCTTTTCAACTTCTGTATGGCAATCAGTATAGTAATCTTTCTCCTTAAAAATAATCTTCTTCAAGTCATTTTTTCTATTAATATAGCCTTTTGAAAACAAGTATCCAAAAACTAATTCCTCCTCAAGTGGAGGAGAATAAATAATTCTTTCGATAAGTTTATCGTTTAAATACAAATTAATGTTTTTTTCCTTTACGATTTTGTCGTCCAGTTCTTCCTTTCGTCCATTATTCAACCGTAAAATTTTAACGAACTTTATCATCTAACAACTCCTGTGCCTTCTCGAAATCACTTTTAGTATTCACATTAAAAAAAGTTAAAAACTCAGGATCAATACTTTCTATTTCGCTTTCGCTGAGAAATTGTACAGAAGCAGTATTCAATAAAGAACGAAGTTTATAATCTCCAATTTTAATTTGCTCATTAACAAGAGACATTAAGCGTTTATTATAAAAAGCAAACAACGGTTCAATCATTCCGTTGTCAAAATAAGGAATATAAATATCTACATTCTTGCTCAACATATTTTTCATATAGGAAAGAAGATTTTTATTTATAAATGGCATATCGCAAGCAGTAAGAAAAATAAAATCTTCGCTTGTATATGCCAAAGCTGTAAACAATCCACCGATAGGCCCAATTCCTGGGATACTATCAGGAATAATTCTGTAAGGGAAGGGAAGAACCCCTCTTCCTACGAAGAGAGGTTCTTCTATAAATGATTCCTTAAAAAGACGATAAGTCCGTTCTAAAAGCAAAGTATTCTCAAAGGAAAGAAATACTTTATCTTTTCCAAGTCTTTTTCCCTTGCCTCCAATAAGAATGACAGGTTGGATTGTCAATCGTGTTACGCCTCTTTTTTAAGATAAATATACCAGTACAACATACCTACAAAGAGAGCTCCACCAATGATATTGCCTATTGTTACAGGAACCAGGTTTTTCGTAACGAAATTTCCCCATGTAAGGTTGCTGAATGCTGATGCTGCCTTTCCTGTAGCATCTACAACTGCGGGTGAGCCCTTAAGGAATAATCCGTAAGGAATAAAGAACATATTTGCTACACTATGTTCAAACCCTGAAGCAACAAACGCCATAATGGGGAAATAAATTGCAAGGATCTTGCCAGCAATGTCTTTTGCAGAAATCGCCATCCAGACAGCAAGACAGACCAACCAGTTACATCCAATACCACGCATTAATGCCTGCATAAATGTAAGATTCACTTTTGCATTTGCAATATTTAAAGCGGTTGCACCAACAAGACCTCCATTTGTAAGCCACAATCCCGTGCCAAACATAATAGCAGCGAGAAGAATAGAGCCAACAAAATTACCAAGATAAACAAGCATCCACCTATTTAAAACCTGGCTCCAGCGAATCTTTCTTTCAAGAGCAGCAATCACAATGAGATTGTCTCCCGTAAATAATTCACTTCCTGCAATGATTACAAGCATAAGTCCTACGCTAAATACGCTACCAGCAAGAAGCTTTGTTACTCCAACACCCAGACCAGTTTGATGCCCTATCATAATAGAGAGTTCAGCACCAAAAGCAATAAAAGCGCCCGCAAGAATAGCAAGTGTAAAAAACTTCCCGGCAGGGGTTACAACCTTTTTTTGTCCAGCAGCACTCATTTTTTCAGCAATCTGCGCTGGTGAAAAGAAATTTAGTTCTGTCATACCTTCTTCCTCCTTGTATTTTATATTTTTTCGATTTTACAAGCACATACTTTATATTCCGGAATCTTTGCAACAGGATCCAATGCCGGATTAGTTAAAACATTTGCTGCCGCTTCTTTAAAATGGAATGATACAAACACAAGACCTTGTTTAGGTTTATCAGATATTCGCACATTTACTTTAATACTTCCTCTCCGCGTAGAAATTTTTACCATTTCATCATCTTTAATATTTAGTTTTTCAGCATCAATCGGATTAACTTCTACATAGTTTCGCGGAACAAATGCATCAAGCACTTTTACTCTTCTTGTTTCATTGCCAGAATGGTAATGGAATAGAATCCTTCCTGTTGTAAGAATTAAAGGATATTTTTCATCAGGCAATTCTTTTGCAGGTTTGTATTCAACGGGCGATATAAGCCCTTTTCCATTTACGCGTTTAAAATGACCACCTCCATGTAAAAATCTTGTTCCAGGGTGATCATCATCTATACAAGGCCACTGCAAACCTTGTTTTTCCAATCTATAGTGATGAATGCCCGCATACGATGGGGTAAGTAATGTTATTTCGTCTGCAATTTCTGCACTGTTCTTATACTGCATATTATAGCCCATTGCTGTAGCAACCTCTCCAATAATCTCCCAATCACATTTCGTATTCTCCGGTTTCTTTTTTGCAGGGCGGAGTAGTTGTACTCTCCTTTCAGTGCTTGTAAATGTACCGCTTTTTTCGTATGCTGATGCAGCAGGAAAAACAACATCTGCAATTTCTGCTGTTTCAGAAAGAAAGATATCCTGTACTGCAAGAAATTCTAATTTTTCAAAACCTTCTTTTGCATGTGTAATATCGGGCTCCGTCATCATAGGGTTCTCTCCCATAATATATACCGCTTTCATTTTCCCTTCAAGAGCTTTATCTCCAAATTCCGAAACAGGAATTCCAACATTTTCAGATAGTTTCACATTCCAGGCTTTTTCAAATTTCTCTTTCACCTTAAAATCTACCACTTTCTGATATCCAGGATATACATTAGGTAATGCACCAAGGTCGCAAGCGCCCTGCACATTTGCCTGACCTCGCAAAGGATTAATCCCTGTACCGTCCCTTCCTAAGTTTCCAGTAATTAATGCAAGATTTGCAACACTTAATACATTATCAGTACCGGTAGAATGTTGTGTAATACCCATCGTATAGAAGATTGTTGCATTTTTTGCACTTCCATACATCTCAGCAGCCTGCTTAATAAGGGTTTTATCCACGCCTGTAATTTTCGAAACCGTATCAAGATCATATTTTTCAACAACCTTCTTAAATTCTTCAAACCCTTCTGTATGCGCTTTTATGAAATCTTTATCCAAAAGATTCTCTTGAATAATTACATTCATTATGCCATTAAGGAGAGCAACGTCTGTTCCTGGTGTATGTTGCAAAAAAAGGTTAGCTTCTTTTGCAATGTCAATATTTCGCGGATCACAGACAATTATTTTTGCTCCATCCTTTCGCTGATGCTCTTTTACCATTTGCGCAATTACAGGATGTGTCTCCGTCATATTGGAACCAATGACGAACATTACATCAGCATCTTTAATGTCGTCAAGCGAATTTGTTGCAGCTCCTGCACCTAATGCCTTGCCCAACCCTGTTACAGTAGAAGAATGGCAAAGACGTGCACAATTATCAACATTATTTGTGCCAATTACAGCTCTTGCAAATTTTTGCACAACATAATTATCCTCATTTGTGCATCGGGAAGATCCAAGCACTCCAATTGCATCTGAGCCATATTTTTCTTTAATCTCTTTTAATTTTTTGGCAGTGTATTGAATTGCCTCATCCCAACTTGCTTCTCTGAGTTTGCCATTTTCTCTGATTAACGGAGTAGTTAATCGTTCTTTACTGTTTGCATACTCGGAGCCAAATCTGCCTTTTACACAAGTTCTCCCATTATTCACTAAGGGATTTTCAATACCTCTTGACATTATAAGGTTGTTCTCTTCGTCTTTATATAATCGTAAGTTACAGCCTACACCACAATATGCACAGATAGTATCAGTCGATGTTAAATGAAAAATTTTACCTTTGCCAACTCGCGGTTTTTCAATTAATGCACCAACAGGACATGCTTGAACACATTCGCCACAGAATTGGCACGTTGTTTCTTCAAGAGGCAAAGCAAACGGAGTAGAAACTTGTGATCTATATCCCCTCATTGCAATATCAATTGCTTCAACAATTGCTTGATTTTCACAAGCGTTTACACATCTTCCGCACAAAATACATTTCTGTGGATCAAACTGGATAAATGGGTTTGTATCCCAGGGAGTTTCTTTCGAAACTGCAAAAGCCTCTTTTTCGTCAAGAAATTCACTTTTCTTTATGCCAAACTGATATGCCAGATCCTGCAAAGTGCAATCTCCATCCCGATCACATGTCATACAATCCAGAGGGTGATGCGCAAGAGCAAGTTCAAGATTCATTCGCCTTGCTTCAACAACAATAGGTGTATCGGTAAAAATTTCCATGCCCTCTGTTACTCCGGTAACACAAGATCTTAAAAGAGTTTTTGCATTCTTCACTTCGACAACACACATTGCACAGGATCCTTCTTCGGAAATACCTTCAAGATAACAAAGGGTAGGAATATAAATGTTGGCTTGTTTACAAGCGTTTAAAATAGTTGTACCTTGAGGTACCTGATAATCTTTTTCGTTAATCTTAATGTTAACCAATTTCTTCATATTGCTTCTCCTCCCGGTCTATTTTATATTAGGTATACTTACCTTACAGGCATTTTTTTATATACAGTAGAGCACCATAAGATAAGATAGCTCTTTTTTACCTCTTTAATTAATATCTCTCTTTACTATAATAATTTAATCCAATCATTCTATGGCGCCTGCTGGACATGACTCAGTACATGCTTTACATTTTGTACATTTATCCTTGTCAATCAGTGCATACTCCCCTTTTCCCCAATTAATTGCGCCGACTGGACATACTCT
>JAYELD010000037.1 GCA_034717215.1 Caldisericota bacterium | reverse complement strand
AAGTAGATAAAATAAAAAGAAGAATGAAAGGGGTACAAAATGAAAAATTGCGTCAAACAAAAGAAGGTATTAAAACTATGATAGGGAAGTTTCTTAAAGCGATATTTCTTAAGACATATGCACAATATTCAAAAATAATTAGATCTGTTGTTAATCAAGCAACCAAAGAAGACAAAATCTCCGGAAAGAGTGTAAAATTATTGCGGAGGATGAATAATGCTTAAGTCTTATATAAAAAAGATATGGCAAAAATACAGCCAGGGCGATGCAAGAGAAGAAAGTTACTACTCAATTCTTGAAGACTTGTTGAATACATACTCGAAGCTTTCAAAAAGAAATAATGTTATAGTAACAACCCTTCCGAAGAAAACAGAAGCAGGAAATCCTGATTTTAGGATATGGGATGGTACAGAGCAGATCACAGGTTACATTGAGGCAAAAGCACCAACAGTAAAAAACCTTGACGAAATTGAAGTAACAGAACAATTAAAGCGTTACCTAGAAAACTTTCCTAACATTATATTAACGAACTTTCTTGAATTTCGGCTCTATAGAAATGGCAAGCTTATAGATAGCGTCACTGTTGCAAGACAGGATACAATGATTAGACTTAAAACAATGCCGCAGGTAGAGCATGAACAAGCATTTAAGAACTTGCTTGATAAGTTTTTTTCTTTTTCACTTCCAAAATCCTACACTGCAGAAACTCTTGCAGAAGAGCTTGCAAACCGAACGAGGTTTTTAAAAGAGCAAATTATTGCGGAAGAACTGAAAGAAGAAACAAAAGTTGGACAGGGCCCTATAATGGGTTTTTATGAGGCATTTAAAACATATCTTATCAGAGAACTTTCAATGAAAGAATTTACCGACCTTTACTCTCAGACAATTGTTTATGGGCTGTTTGCGGCAAGGATGCGTGCAGGTGAAAATTTCGATAGAAGGCTTGCATATGACAATATTCCGGAAACAATTGGCATATTAAGGGAATTGTTCAAATTTATCTCCCTCGGGGAGATTCCTAAGCAGATGGAATGGTGCATCGACGATATTGCTAATGTCCTATCCGTAGCAGACGTTAAAAATATTTTTTCGCAGTATTACCACAGCGGGAAAGGCAAAGATCCTGTTGTTTACTTTTATGAAACGTTCCTTTCTGTTTATAGTCCCGAGGAGAGAGAAAGAAGGGGTGTTTATTACACTCCGGAGCCCGTTGTTAAGTATATAGTGAGTTCCTTGAACGAGATATTAAAAGACAAAATGGATATTAGAGACGGTTTCTCGGATAAGAGAATTACTGTGCTTGACCCTGCAGCTGGTACTCTTTCCTTTGTAGCAGAGAGTGTAAAACTTGCAATCGATGAATTTGTAAAAAAATACGGAGAAGGCAACAAGGAGAAGTTTATTCAGGAGCATATACTGAATGATTTTTATGCTTTTGAATTGATGATGGCTCCATACGCAATAGGGCACATTAAATTTTCTTTTATTCTTGAAGAGGAAGGATACAAATTAACCAAGGACGAAAGGCCGAAATTTTACCTTACAAATACACTTGAAATGAAAACACTTGAAAGAACAAATCTGCCGCTGATGAGCGCGCTTTCCGAAGAATCACATCTTGCCGAGTCAGTAAAAAAAGACACACCCATTCTTGTGATAATGGGCAATCCACCGTATTCAGTGAGCTCGATGAACAAATCTGATTTTATTGAAGAAGCTATGAAAATTTATAAGGAAGATGTAAGAAGCGAAAGGAATATCCAGCCTCTTTCGGATGATTATATTAAATTTATTCGGTTTGCACATTGGAAAATAGACCAAAGCAAGAAAGGCATCGTTGGTATGATTACAAATAATTCTTATCTTTCTGGGCTTATACATAGAGGGATGAGAAAGAAACTGTTGGAAAGTTTTGATGAAATTTATATTCTAAACCTTCATGGTAGCTCACGTATTGGAGAAAAATGCCCTGACGGGAGTAAAGACGAGAATGTGTTTGATATTATGCAAGGAGTTTCTATTTCACTATTTATAAAAAGTGGGGAACATAAGGGTTTAGGGAAAGTTTACTATCAAGATGTGTTTGGCAAACGGCAAGATAAATACAACTTCTTAGGAACTCACAGTTTCAAAACAACGAACTGGATAGAGTTGAAACCAGTTGAACCATACTACTTTTTTGTAGAAAAGGATTTTTCTTCGCAGGAAAAATACGATGACTTTATACCTATTCTGGAAATATATGGAAAGTTTTCGAGCGGCGTAAAAACACATCGTGATCATTTTATAGTAGGTTTTACCAAGGAAGAAGTTGAACAAAAAATGCTGACATTCACCTCTGATCTACCTGATGAAATAGTGAAAGAAGCACTTAAACTAAAAGATACGAAGTATTGGAAATTAAGTGAGGCAAGAGAAAGTACGAAGAAAATTAATTGGAGAAAATATATCAGGCAGTATGCTTATCGTCCTTTTGACATTAGGTATATCTGTTATCTTTCAGATTTAATCGATCGAGATAGGTTTGA
>JAYELD010000036.1 GCA_034717215.1 Caldisericota bacterium | reverse complement strand
TCTCTTTATCGCTGGTGGCGTATGCTGCTGCTATTCTCATGAAAAATCCTGATAAAATAAGATGTTTCAGAACCTTTGCTAAACATCCTGTTCAAATCAAAAAAGTTGCATAACCACCATTATTTTCAAAGAACATTTATTCTGTCTTCTATTTTATTACTAAACTGAATAACTGTCTCACGATTAAGTCTAAGTGAGCGTTTCCCCTTCTCATGTTAGTAAAACTAAACTGTAACCTTATTACCCATTACAACTCTTTATGTAACTATTTGCATTTTTAACCCAATATTTTATTTTTTCTATTTTGCAGAAGTCTAAAGGTATATAAGTAGTTTTATTTTTCAGCATTGCGTAACTTACCTTGGCTATATAGCGAGCAATACTATTACGCGCCTTTAACATTGGAAGTCCTGTACCCAAAAGATATTCATAATATTCCCGAATATCATTTTCCCCATTAATAGCTGTTACAGCAGCTGATTTATATATATTTTTTAGCCGCCGGCTGTATCTTGGATTTCGCTTACCATAGTTTCTGCCCCCACTTTCTTTTTCATGTTTTACTAACCCCGCATAACTCCAATACTTATATTTATTTTTAAATCGACTGGCATCTATCACTATACTATAAATCCGTACTGCAAAAATATTATCAATGCCTGAAATTGCTTTAAGATTTCTAATAAGAGGATTTTTCCTGCTGAAATATTTAAATAGTTTAATGTACTCCTTCTTTTTTCCCTCATAAAGGGCGATTGCTTCATCCTGCCGAGATTCAATGAAGGCTAATAATTCATCATTATCATCTATACAATCTTTCTTATGTCGCAGTCCCACTGAACGATATAATGCTGACTTTTGATTCTTAAACTGCACACCGAACTTAATCCAATCCTCATAAGCACTCACAATTTTCCGTAAATGATAATCTTTATTTAAACTGTGATATACTTCCTTTAACAGGCCGGCTCGTAATAACTGACACAGTTTAACTGCATCAAGCTTATCTGTCTTTGGCCCAGCACTAAGAAGACTATTATGCCAGGGATCGCAAATAAAATTGGCTCCTCATGCGAATCTGTGCACCCAATCCGGTTCTTTTAGCTTACCCATGCAATGCATGAGTAGTGTTGAAAAGGTTTTGGGAGATCGATATCCTCTTGCTTGATGACTAATTGCTTTTGCATTATTGTTCATTGCTTCTACAGCACCATTATCGATAGGCAATTCAGAGTATGCCAGGATTCCCTTTTCATGTTTTCTGACAAGCCATGCAAATTTTCTCATTGGCTCAAGCCGTGAATGAGTAGCCCACCAGAACCATTGATCAAGAAATTTTTTTGTTTTTTCTTGATCTGTATATGTCCAAAATTCTCTGAAATTTTCTTTAAGCAAGTAAGCCCTGTTGATTTTCAAATTTAAATTCTCCAAATAACTGAATCGTTGTTTTTGTTTATCTGTCAAATTCCAGGGATTCTTAAGCCAAATATATCGGCTTCCCTTCAGAAGTTCAGGGTTGATTTTCTTTAGATCTTCAGCTTCTTGTTTCCGTACATCATTGACTGCATGTAAAAGATGACGGATAATATGAAATTTATCAAAGACGATTGTTGCATCAGGAATAAATCCCTTAATTGCTTTCAGATAAGGATCCCACATGTCACAACATACTCCTTTGATATTCTTTAAGTTATCTTTGCCCCATTCCGTTAAAAAAGCTTTAATATTTTCATATTTACGTCCCTCAAAACTGGCCAACAGTTTCTTGCGAACAAGATCATAAACCTGAGTATGATAAACCATGCCCTTTTTACGACTGATCTCATCAATGCCAATAATACCCGCTTCTGTCTTGTCTCGACAGGCAAGTCCAAATTCAACGACCTGTTTAACAGCAGAATAAACGGCATTCCAGCAAACATTAAACATTTGACTTACAGTATTCATTGGAAGCTTTCTTGCCCAGCTTGCCATAGTCAAACTTAAAGGAACAGAAAGACAACTCTTACCATTGCTCCATGGAATTGATTCGACTTTTATTCCACAATATTTGCATTTGACACGAGCTGGTCGGTAATAAATGTATACAGGTATATTCCACAAAGGCACATGCCTCCACTCTCTTTGTTTCAATCGATCTCTGACTTTTTGCCTCGTCCCGCAGCCGGAACAGGTGAGCTTCCGACCATGAATAATATCTAAAAAAATGATAATCTTCTGAGTGCTTCCAATAACTTTTTCCACACGGTGATTCTTGATTCCCAGTGTATTTCTTATTATCTTTTTAATGAGCATGGGACCTCCTATAACTTTATAAGACTTTAAGTGCCTTATAATTTATAGGTATTTCCCATGCTTTTCAATAACTTATCAGTTTAATGTTGTGCACAGATTCGCATGAGGAGCCAAGATTTCTAATAAGAGGATTTTTCCTGCTGAAATATTTAAATAGTTTAATGTACTCCTTCTTTTTTCCCTCATAAAGGGCGATTGCTTCATCCTGCCGAGATTCAATGAAGGCTAATAATTCATCA